>JAQSXG010000302.1 GCA_029256785.1 Neobacillus sp. | reverse complement strand
AATTATCGCCAGTATTAAAAGAGATGCAAGTTTCGGAAGAAGTAGGGATGGGTGCCATTCGTTTTAGCTTAGGTCGATTTACGACAAAAGAAGAAGTGGATCACGTGATTGATAGCTTAAGAGAAATCCTTTAGGAGAAAAAAATCCGGTATCAGGGAGCCTGACACCGGATTTTCATTTTTTTTAGATTAAACCGAGTCGTATTAGACCATGGCGAACTCCGTCTTCTTCGGCGGTTAGGGTGACCATATTTGCTGCTTGCTTGACTTCATTTCTGGCATCGCCCATTGCCACACCCATGCCAGCCATTGTGAGCATTTCAATATCATTTAAGCCATCACCAAAAGCAACGGCCTCGTCAGGAGCAATCCCGAGTCTTTCTAACAATTTGGTTAATCCAACTGCTTTATGTGTATTGGTAATATTCACATCACAGGTTCTAGCGCCAGAACTCCAGCGTCTAAAATCTAGTTCAGGGATCTTTTTTTGATATGTCAACTCTTCCTCTAAATCACAATGGAGGAACAATTGGAAAATATCTTGGTCCTGCCAAAATTGAAGTGGTGCAAGGTCTGGTTTCCAAGACTCATGTTGATAGGCCTCCACGACGAATGGATGGGAGAGATCTGTTGCCTTAAAGGTATTTCCACCTAAAAAGGTGAGTGCATGTTTTGAATGATGAGACAGCTCATTAACTTTCTTTAAAACACCTTTTTCAAAGGTATTCTTGTATATTTCTTTTCCTTCATGATGAACATAGGAACCATTAAAAAAGACCATGGAGTCCACACCCGTTGCTTGAATAATCGATTTTGAAAAGTAGGGAGCTCTTCCCGTAGCAATGACAACTTTCAATTTTTTATTTTTTAACTGGTGTATGGCTTCCAGTGTAGCCTGGCTAATCGTCTTTTTATGCGGGACCAGTGTACCATCAATATCTAGAATAACAACTTTATAATTCAAAAAAAACACCCCTAATCTAGCTGTTCAATCTTTTTTTAATCCTTAGTATAACATGTTTTTCCTTCGATAATCATTCTGTAACCATCGTTTCTAAAATGCTAAAAAGGCGATTGGCAATCAGTGAGAAGCCAGAAGGATTAGGATGTAGCGAGTCACTAAAATAGCGCTTTTTTGGTTGGTCTATAAATAGATCAAGTGTGGGAACGAAAGATGTTCGATCGTATACATTAATAACATCAATTATTGTAGTATTCCACCGATTTATTTCGAGGAGAATTTCCTGTTGATTCCGATATTCACCATATGGATGATATAATCCTAAGACAAAAATCGGTGCAGTAGGATTTTCTTTTTTCATGATTTTTAAGATTTTATGCAGATTACTTGAGAATGCTAATCGCCCGCTATTAAGCCGTTGTACTTTAAGAGGATCAAATTTATGTTCTGCGCTTTTTCGAAAGTCATTGGTGCCAACGTAGAGAACCAAATATGTAGCTTTTTGAAGGTCGTGCAGAATTTTTTGGTCGTTAAGCTGCTTTAATAGATTATCTGTTGTATATTTTGGTATTGCATGGTTGCTTACTTGAACAGGAATACCCGTTTTTTCTTCAACTTTTCTTCTCACTCTTTCTAAATAGCCTTGCCTGGAGGGATCACCGGTGCCATGTGTAATCGAATCACCCAAAGCCACAAGGTTAATCTCCTTTGAACTTGCCGAGGAAACTTGAATATTCGTATAGGTGCCAAGTAGTACGAATATAAGATTGAAAATCATGATTTTATTTTTCATATGCAAGTTCCTCCGACAAGCATGAAAATAGTAATATGAAAGTTACAGGTTAGTCTGTGCTATATTTTTTAAATAAAGAAGATTTTAACTCAATAAAAGGCTGAGAAATCTTTCTAACAATTTTACTTGAAAGGAGTGCAATTAACAAAATCGATAAGAAAGTAAAGATAAATATTTGTTCGGAATGATTTAGTATGCCCTCTAATTCACTGTTTCTAAAGTATTTGATAAAAAAACCATGCAGAAGGTAGACGTAAATCGAACTTGTTCCCCATTTAGTAAAGAAATACCGCTTTCTCGGGACTAGCGCTAAGATACTGAGAGTTGCAAGTAAGGTTAGGCTGTAAACACCTAAACGGATGGTTCCGCCATTCAGATGGGAGTAACTAAGTGCATCATACGGCTTGGAACCAAATAACCATTTATAGTCAAAACCTGGGGACAGATAAAATCCAATAAAGATTGTACCTAAAGCAATTAATGAAAGATATCGGTACTTATTATTGCTAAATCTCATAAAATAATCCTTTTTAAAATAATATCCCAACAGGAAAAATGGAAAAAAGACAAAGGTTCGTGACAAGCTTAAATAGTTATTGATTTCATTAAAATAACCAACCGCTATTCCTAATCCTACAGCTAAAAATAGGGCGATACCCGCTTTCCATTTTGTAAAAAGGAACAGCATCATATTCCAACAAAATAAGCTGATTAAAAACCATAAAGACCATTGTGGATTTAATGGGTCTAATACCACTTCTTTTTGGTTGATGATGAAAAAGTAATAAAAAGAGTAGATGGCTTGAAAGATTAAATAAGGGATGATTAATTTCTTTGCAACCTTTTTAATATATCCTTTTTCTTGGAATCCTTTCGCGAAGAACCCTGATATTAGGATAAAGGCAGGCATATGGAACGTATAAATGGTTGTATATAAAGTATGGATGAAATGATCACCGTCAATATATGATTGGATAAAGTGACCAAAAACAACGAAAAAAACGAGAAAGAATTTTGCATTATCATAGTAAGCTGTTCGATTCTTCATTTTCCAACCTCCTAATAATTGTTATAGACTATCACAACATATTTCTATGCGTCTATAACATTCGGGAGATTGTAATCTGTATTTGGCCGTTTTAATCAGACTGTAATTGAACTGTAATTGCTTAACGTTTTGATTACAATTGTATGTCTTATAATAGTAGGTATTATTATTCTAATATAATTGTTCAGATCAAGTTCATCGCCATTAAAGTAGAGACATCTTGAAAACCCAATTTTTGATAAAGCCGTTTGGCGGGATTTCCTGAATAAACATTCAAGTGGACTTTAGAGAATCCTTGTATTTTCAATTGGGTGAATGCTGCCTTACATAATTTCTCTGCTATCCCCTGATTACGAAATTGCGGAAGTACATACATTTCATTAATAAACCCGACCCATTCATCTGTATTTTGGTCAATTAATCTTCCGACTCCAATCCATCCTTGAATCATGTTATCTTTGGAGCGAACGAGGTAATATCCTCCACCATTGAAAAAAGGGGCCATTAATTCAGATACTTTCGCATAACTCGGTTTAACAAAGCCCATGGTTGCCTCTTTTATTACTTCCATATGATAATTTAAGATTTTTTGTGTTTCATCAGGTGTGGCTATTCTGATAGGCATCTATCCTTCAACTCCGTTTCAATGTGCTAATTACCCATCATATTTTATGAGTCTGGATGTAATTAGTTCCTGTCATGTTGACCTGACTACAGAGGAAAGACCCCATGTATTGGGGTCTCATTAAACAATAAAGATCGCACTTATAAGATAGAAGACAATTGCTATTACTCCTCCAATGACAGAGATCTTCAATTTATATCGAGCATACTCAACAATGGGTAGGTCCATAATTGATGCCGTGGTAATAGTAGTATCACCTAAGGGAGAGGCCAACGCACCAAAGGCTCCACTGGCAAAGACCGCTCCTACCGTTAATGGGATGGAAGCGCCAGTAGAGACTGCCAATGAAACACCCAATGGCATAAACAATCCCCATGTACCCCAAGATGAGCCAATAAAGTAGCCGACCAGTGAACCAAGCAAAAATATTGTTGCTGGAGTTAAATAAGCAGGGAGGAAGGCTCCTAATGTCGAACTAATAAAAGCAGAAAAACCGAGTTCCTCTGCAGATAATGTTAGAGACCAAATAAGAATCAGCAGACTGATGGCCTCCATCATTTGATTGCCGCCATCATAAAAATGGTACAAAATTTCGTTTAATGACTGCCTTCTAATAATATAAAAAATAAAAGAGAGGATGATTGTAATAAAAACAGCTAGAAGCATGACAAAGGTTGCATCTGCAATCGAAAAGGCGTCAAAAACAGTTTTCGCACCCTTAGCTGTTCCATCACTCCATAATAAATATAGTGAAAGACCTAGCAGTAAAATGACAGGAACAATTAAGTTCCAGGGCTGTGCTTTTACCAAGGACAATTCTTTTTTGATTCCAGCTCTGTGGAATTCATGTTCTTCCTCTTCCAGCTTTTCTTGTGGACCTTTAACTTTCTTAGCTGATGATTTCGTCCAAAGGGTTTGGATCAATCCAATAATCAACATCACGATGGCATAAAAATTGAACAAGATACTTAACAGAAAAATTTGATAAGGTGATATAGCTAAATTAAGATCTCCAGTGCTGCCTTCCACTAAAGAAACCATGAAACCGACAAAGGCGGTTGCCACGGGTAAAAGAACAATGACAGATTCCGTTGAAATATCCATAGTCAAACCAACTTTTTTCTTTGAAACATTCATTTTCTTTGCAAGTGATTTGACGACAGGTCCGATCATCATAATCCGAAACATTGGCATCATGAACGTAAAGGGAAGGGTAAGCCAAATGAGTCCAAGCAATCCACGCTCAGTCTTAATCTTTCCCCCCACCCATTCTGAAAAACCCTTAATGCCACCTGAGATATTCATCATACCAACTAGACCACCGAAAAAATAAAGGAAAGCAATAATTTTAATATTTGTTTCATCGGACAATGTGGTAACGATATAGGTAATGGATTGACTAGTACTTGTTAATGGGTTGGATGTAACAATCCATGACCCGACAATGAGGCCAACGACAAGACCAGGTAAGATGTTTTTTAACCAGATAGACATAGAAATGACAATTAGAAAGGGTAAAACCGAAAGCCAAGTATATTCCAAATTATCCAACTCCTAAAACGTATACCATTATTCTTAACCGAACTAGCTTCAAATACTTATTTTTTATCAAAGAAATGAGTAATTTGACTAGTGGGTATTTTTTAGTAGAATGTTTTAGAGTTAATAAAAATAACTATGTAAGTTAGGGAAAGTGAAGGTAATAAATACTATGAAATCAGCAACAGAAGATGTAATGAGTAATTGGAAAAAGAATATTATTCTATTTTTAAGTAGTCAGTCGATATCATTATTTGGTTCGGCACTTGTTCAATATGCGATGATGTGGCATATTACACTAACAACAGAGTCAGGAATAATGATGACTTTCTATATCATTGCTGGCTTTATCCCAACCTTTATTCTTTCGCCAATAGCTGGAGTTTGGGCGGATCGGTACAACCGAAAAATTCTGATTATCTTATCTGATGGACTGATTGCAATTTCAACATTAATACTCGCGATACTCTTTTTAATGGGGTATGATTCGATTTGGCTGCTCTTTCTTATGGCATCGATTCGTGCAATTGGTACTGGTATTCAAACCCCATCGGTTGGTGCCATTCTGCCGCAAATTGTACCAAAGGATAAACTGACAAAAGTGAACGGAACAAATGGAAGTTTGCAAGCGGTCATCATGTTTGTCGCACCGATGGTTAGTGCAGGTTTATTATCAGTCACTTCTATTGAAATGATTTTTTTTATTGATGTAATTACTGCAGCGATTGCCATTTTTACGTTACTAGCGTTTTTAAAAATTTCCGTACATGAGAAAGCATCCGAACAACAAACAACTAGCTATTTCAATGACTTTAAATTAGGCGTAACTTACATTAAAGAACATGATTTTCTAAAGACATTCTTTCTGTTTTTTGCCTTATTCTTTGTTCTAATGGCACCTGCGGCTTTTTTGACACCCCTGCAAGTTACACGAAGCTTTGGCGATGATATTTGGCGGTTAACTGCCATCGAAATTGCGTTTTCTATAGGTATGATGGCCGGCGGTGGAATGATTGCTTCATGGGGAGGCTTCCAGAACAAAATTCATACCATGACATTTGCAAGTATTTTAATGGGAGCTTGTACCTTTGGATTA
>JAQSXG010000301.1 GCA_029256785.1 Neobacillus sp. | reverse complement strand
CTATCTTGCGGAAAAAGGCAAGGGCTGAGGGATTGGATATTCCGAACGAAGTAATGCTTTATATTGCCAACCAAATTGATTCGAATATTCGAGAGCTCGAAGGTGCATTAATTCGTGTCGTTGCTTACTCATCGTTGATTAACAAGGATATTAATGCTGATTTAGCTGCGGAAGCATTAAAAGATATTATTCCGAGTTCAAAGCCAAAGGTTATTACTATTCTAGATATTCAAAGAACAGTTGGCGAACACTTTAATATAAAACTAGAAGATTTTAAAGCGAAAAAGCGGACAAAATCCGTTGCCTATCCGAGGCAAATCGCCATGTACTTATCCCGAGAATTAACTGATTACTCTTTGCCGAAAATTGGTGAGGAATTTGGCGGTCGGGATCATACAACAGTCATCCACGCCCACGAGAAGATATCCAGGCTCTTAAATTCAGATGTTCAGCTTCAAAGGCAAATGAAAGAGATAAATGAGTTGTTGAAAGTTTAATTTTTTTGTGCATAACTCTTGTCTGTTTATACACAGTCTGTCCACATGTGGATAGACTGTGTTTCCATAAACAAAACTAAGTTATCCACATACTAACAGGGCCTACTAGTACTTCTACTATTTTTTAAAAAAATATTATTATATGCTGGTGCAATTTATTTATGCCTAATTGAATTAAAAATTTGCGATTTACGGAGGATTTATACGATGCGATTTATCATCCAACGAGACCGTCTCGTTCAAAGCGTTCAAGATGTTATGAAGGCTGTTACTTCAAGAACAACCATTCCTATTTTAACTGGAATAAAAATTACTGCGACAAACGAAGGAGTCACCTTAACAGGGAGTGATTCAGATATTTCAATTGAATCCTTTATTCCCAGTGAAGAAGCTGGAGATGAAATTGTCGAAATAAAACAAGTGGGATCAATTGTTCTACAAGCTAAGTTCTTCAGTGAAATCGTTAAAAAGCTTCCAACTGATTCAGTAGAGATCGAAGTACTGAACCACCTACAAACCGTAATTCGTTCAGGAAAATCGGAGTTCAATTTAAACGGCTTAGATGCAGAGGAGTACCCTCACCTGCCACAAATAGAAGAAAATAATAAATTTCATATTCCAACCGACTTGTTAAAAACCATGATACGCCAAACATTTTTTGCTGTATCAACTTCAGAAACACGCCCCATCTTGACAGGTGTAAACTGGAAGGTTGAAAAAGGTGAATTAACCTGTATTGCAACAGATAGTCATCGTCTAGCTCTACGCAAGGCAAAAATTGAAACAGAGCTTGCTGATACGTATAATGTAGTCATTCCAGGTAAAAGTTTGAATGAGTTAAGTAAGATAATTGATGATTCCAATGATCTAATTGATATTGTCATTACGGAAAATCAAATTTTATTTAAGGCAAAGCATTTATTATTTTTCTCTAGATTGTTAGAGGGAAATTATCCTGATACATCAAGATTAATTCCAAACGAAAGTAAAACAGACATCACTGTTAATACAAAAGATTTCCTTCATGCGATTGACCGTGCATCTTTACTAGCACGTGAAGGGAGAAACAATGTTGTCAAATTTTCAACTATTGAGGACGGAATCATTGAAATTTCTTCAAATACTCCTGAAGTTGGAAAGGTAGTCGAAGAAATCCAAAGCCAATCAGTTGATGGTGAAGATTTAAAAATTTCCTTTAGCGCAAAGTACATGATGGATGCTTTAAAAGCTCTAGAAGGAACAGACATTAAGGTTAGCTTTACTGGAGCAATGCGGCCGTTCCTTATTCGTCCCCTTCACGATGAGACAACTTTGCAGCTGATATTGCCTGTAAGAACGTATTAAGACTAAAAAAGTCACCAACGATTGGTGACTTTTCTTTTATTTTTTAGTTTCCTTTGAAACTATGTGATTTTTTTAGTAAAATAAAGTATTGAGTCCATTTTAGAAATGAGTGATAAACCGTGCCAGAAAAAATAAAGCTAAATACTGAGTTTATTACATTAGGACAATTCCTCAAACTAGCTGATGTCATTCAGACTGGTGGAATGGCTAAGTGGTTTTTAAGTGAAAACGATATTTTCATTAATGGTGAACAGGATCAAAGAAGAGGAAGAAAGCTCCGTGCTGGTGACAGCATTACGATTCCCGGTTTTGGTGAGTTTTTAATTATCGAGTAACTTAAGGGATGTCATTCCATGTATATTGAGCAATTAGCATTGAAGAACTATCGAAATTATGACAGCACTTCCGTTGAATTTGAAAATAAGGTAAATGTGATTTTAGGTGAAAATGCACAAGGAAAAACCAATATTATGGAATCTATCTATGTTTTAGCTATGGCTAAATCCCATAGAACCACAACTGATAAAGATCTTATTCGTTGGGATCAAGAGTATGCTAAAATAGATGGTAGGATTCAAAAACAGCATAGCTCACTACCTTTACAGCTTATTATTTCAAAAAAAGGTAAGAAGGCAAAATTCAACCATATTGAGCAACGAAAACTGAGTCAATATATTGGAAATATGAACGTGGTTATGTTTGCACCAGAGGATCTAAACCTAGTTAAAGGTAGTCCACAAGTAAGACGTCGCTTTATCGATATGGAAATTGGCCAGGTTTCCCCAATTTATTTACATGATATGAGCCAATACCAAAAAATACTTCAACAACGCAATCATTATCTAAAAATGATGCAGATAAAAAAGCAAACGGATCAAGCCATGCTCGAAGTATTGACCGAGCAGTTTATTGACATGGCGGTTAAGATTGTTACTAAGAGATTTGAGTTCCTCGAAATGCTTCAGAAATGGGCAGAACCGATACATAAGGGGATATCAAGAGGACTCGAACAGTTAGAAATAACCTATAAACCATCGGTAGATGTATTAGAAGACCAAGAATTGTCGAAAATGAAAGTAAGTTTCGAAGAAAAATTTAGTAAATTAAGAATTAGGGAAATGGAACGGGGAACTACCTTGTTTGGACCCCATCGTGATGATCTGCAATTTTTTGTAAATGGCAGGGATGTTCAAACATTTGGTTCACAGGGGCAGCAACGGACAACAGCACTTTCTGTTAAGCTTGCCGAAATTGAACTTATTCATTCTGAAATTCACGAATATCCCATTTTACTACTGGATGATGTTTTGTCAGAATTAGACGATTATCGTCAGTCCCATTTATTAAATACTATTCAAGGTAGAGTCCAAACCTTTGTGACCACAACAAGCGTTGATGGAATACACCATCAAACACTTAAAGAAGCATCGATGTTTGAAGTCGTTTCCGGTCAAATTGAGAAAGTTAATTGAGGTGGGAGTGTGTATATCCATATCGGGGAAGATTTAAATATCAGGTCAAAGGATCTTATTGCTATCCTTGATAAGGAATGTGTAAATTCTTCAGAATTAGTGGAGGAATTCCTAAAACATCATGAGGAAAGGTTAATTAACCTTTCAAAAAACCCCTTTAAATCGGTCGTAATAACTTATGATAAAGTATTCTTATCCCCAATTGCTTCGGGAACCCTTAAAAGACGGTCCAGTCAAAAGCATATACAAGAATATTGAAATAATTTTAATTTTATAAATATACAGTGATTTTTTTGATGAAAGTGCGGGTGAAATAAATTGACAATGGATCAAAATATTGTCCATGAAGATTATGGTGCAGATCAAATACAAGTTTTAGAGGGCCTTGAAGCTGTTAGAAAAAGACCAGGTATGTATATTGGGTCAACAAGTGGAAAAGGTCTCCATCACCTTGTTTGGGAAATTGTAGATAACAGTATTGATGAGGCTTTAGCAGGCTTCTGCGATGAGATTAATGTTATTATTGAAGAAGACAATGGAATTACGGTTAAGGATAATGGGCGTGGTATTCCTGTAGGTATTCATGAGAAAACTGGCAGACCTGCTCTTGAAGTAATCATGACTGTTCTACATGCTGGAGGAAAATTTGGAGGCGGCGGGTACAAAGTCTCTGGTGGCCTTCATGGTGTAGGTGCTTCAGTTGTTAATGCCCTTTCCTCTGTTCTTGAGGTTTATGTTCACAGAGATGGTAATGTTCACTATCAAAAGTTTGAACGCGGCGTACCAGCAGCTGATATTAAGATTATTGGTACAACTGAAAAAACAGGTACGATTACTTACTTTAAACCGGATTATCAAATTTTCACGGAAACATTGGAATATGAATATGAAATATTAGCTACTCGCCTTCGTGAGTTAGCCTTCCTTAATCGCGGAATAAAAATCACAATTGATGATAAGCGTGTTGAAAATAAGCACAATGAATATTACTATGAGGGCGGAATTAAATCATATGTTGAACATTTAAACCGCACAAAAGAAGTCATTCATGATGAGCCGATTTTTATTGAGGGCGAACGTGATGGGATCACGATTGAAGTCGCGCTCCAGTATAATGAGGGGTATACAGAAAGTATCTACTCATTTGCTAATAATATCCACACTTATGAAGGTGGAACACATGAATCAGGATTTAAGACTGGTTTAACGAGAGTAATAAATGATTACGCAAGAAAAAATGGAATTATAAAAGAGAATGACACAAATCTTTCTGGTGAGGATGTTCGTGAAGGAATTACTGCAATTGTTTCTATTAAACACCCTAACCCACAATTTGAAGGGCAAACAAAAACAAAGCTGGGGAACTCTGAAGTTCGAACAATAACAGATTCCCTGTTTTCTAGTCATTTTGACAAATTCCTTCTTGAAAACCCAACAGTTGCTAAGAAGGTTGTAGAAAAAGGCTTAATGGCGGCAAGAGCAAGACTGGCTGCTAAAAAGGCGAGAGAATTGACACGGCGTAAGAGTGCATTAGAAGTATCTAGCTTACCAGGGAAATTAGCCGATTGTTCTTCTAAGGACCCATCAATAAGTGAAATGTATATTGTAGAGGGAGACTCTGCCGGAGGTTCAGCTAAGCAAGGCAGAGATCGTCATTTCCAAGCAATCCTTCCGTTAAGAGGAAAAATTCTTAACGTAGAGAAAGCTCGATTAGATAAAATCCTCTCCAATAACGAAGTAAGAGCAATGATTACAGCCATTGGAACAGGGATTGGCGAAGAATTTGATATATCAAAGGCTCGTTATCATAAAGTGGTTATTATGACGGATGCTGATGTGGATGGTGCACATATTCGGACACTTCTCCTAACATTCTTTTATCGGTATATGAGAAAGATTTTAGAAGCGGGTTATGTATATATTGCCCAACCGCCATTATACAAGGTCCAACAAGGTAAAAAAGTTGCCTATGCATATGATCAAAAAGATCTTGATCGGATATTTGCTGAACTGCCAAGCAGTCCTAAGCCTAATATTCAACGTTATAAAGGTTTGGGTGAGATGAACCCTGAGCAATTATGCGATACAACGATGGACCCTGAGCATAGAACGATGCTTCAGGTGAGTTTAGAGGACGCAATTGAAGCAGATGAAACATTTGAAATGCTTATGGGTGACAAGGTTGAACCAAGACGTAACTTCATTGATGCAAATGCACAATATGTAAAGAATTTAGATATTTAATGATAAAAAAAGAGGATAGAAAAGGATAGAGGGTGACCACTATCCTCCTTTTTTCGTTTACCATGTTAAAAATGAAGACTTCGTGTCACCCAAAATAGGAGGTACCAAAGATGGCTGAAACACCAAATCCTCAAGTGAAAGAAATTAATATTAGTCAAGAGATGAAAACATCGTTTCTAGACTACGCAATGAGTGTTATTGTTTCGCGTGCCCTGCCAGATGTAAGAGATGGTTTAAAACCAGTGCATCGTCGTATTCTATATGCTATGCATGATCTTGGAATCCATGCGGACAAACCTTATAAAAAATCTGCTCGTATTGTTGGTGATGTAATTGGTAAATATCACCCTCATGGAGATTCTGCCGTTTATGAAACAATGGTTCGTATGGCACAGGATTTCAACTATCGCTATATGCTTGTTGATGGTCACGGCAACTTCGGGTCTGTAGATGGTGACTCGGCAGCAGCAATGCGTTATACAGAGTCTAGAATGTCCAAGATTTC
>JAQSXG010000300.1 GCA_029256785.1 Neobacillus sp. | reverse complement strand
GTGAAAACAACGAGTGTTGACCTCGCTAACCGGAGTAAGAGCAAAACGATTGAGCAATTCAGTGTGAATGGAATCGATGCCGACACACAGGATATTATTGTAGAGGATGTATTCAAATACTTTAAATATGCGGTTAAAAAGGAACTAAAATTCGACATGGTCATTCTTGACCCGCCAAGCTTTGCCCGGTCAAAGAAGTTTGTATTTAGTGCGGAAAAGGATTATACAAACTTGTTGAAGGAAGCCATTGCCATCACCGAGGATAACGGTATAATTGTCGCATCTACCAATAGCAGCTCTTTTGGGATGGGGAAATTTAAAGGATTTATTGAGACAGCTTTTAAGGAATCAAATAGTCGTTATAAGATAATGGAGGAATTCTCTCTTCCTGAAGACTTTAGGACAATTAAGGAGATTCCTGAATCAGATTATCTTAAGGTAGTTTTTTTGAAAAAAGTAAAATAGAGTGGTTTTTTGCCACAAGTGTCACCTCAATCAAATAGGATTGGGGTGTTTTGTTTACTGGTAAATTTTAAACGCAAATGGTTTGTAGGATTGGCGAGTCTTCTTTACATAAGTGATGTTATAATAGGAAAAACAAGTGAATTAAAGGATGGTTTAGTATGGGATATCAGGAAAAGTTAGGATTAGTATTAGACGTTGAAACAACAGGGTTAGGGCCAACGACAGATGAAGTGATTGAACTCGCATTAAAATTATTTTCTTTTCGCACAGATACGGGAGAGGTCATCGACATTATTGAGGAAGATTCCTTTTTGCGTGAGCCGCTTTCACATACAGCTAGGAGAAATTACGACAATGCCTATAGAGTCCATGGAATTCCTTATGAGCTAGTTCAAGGGAAAAGCTTTTATGATGTAAAAATAAAAACCTATTTCCATCGTGCTGACGTGGTCCTTGCACACAATGCCTCATTTGACCGTAGCTTTTTGTATCAGATGTACCCAGAGGTAAATGACTTAAAATGGTATTGTACGATGCGGAACGTAAAATGGAAAAACTACGGCTTTGAGAATGGAAGGCTTCTTACCCTTTTACAAGCACATAACATAACCAATTACCAAACACACAGGGCACTTGATGATATTACATACCTGATGGATCTGATGAAAAAAACGAGTCCAACCGGCAACCTTTATCTTCAAGAGGTACTAGAAAAAGGACCTATGAGAAAATATCAGCCAGCCGCCTCAAAAACAAAACTAGGCTAAAAATCACCCCAATGCATTCAGCATTGGGGTTCGTCTTTCTGGGGTGGACAGTGTCCACGAGTGGTGACAGGCACCACTATACTAAATCATAACAGAGTCATTAATAAAAAAGGCTAGAATAACCTAAATTATTGGGTACTCTAGCGTTTTTGGAGCGCAACAAACTAAACCTCTTGGCAGCCCTAGCGACCAGTAGGGAACGCCCATTGAATTGACGGGAGGTGTGCCAATTATATGCACCGGAGACTCGGTGTTAAGGATGGCTTTGGAACGGAAGATAAGGCTCTAAAACATGATTTAGATACTGGTTAATCATCTTGTTATTCAATGGTAAAAAAGATGGCAGAGGTGGTAAAATTCTTTGGCGGTAATTACTTAGAATGCGTTCTATTTGCAGTACTTCTGCTAGTAATGATACTCAGTATTATTACAAAAAGAAATAATACTGCTCCCACAATTCCTACTATCAGGTCGTCCTCTACTAAAAAGTTTACTAGTGTAAGAATAAACAGACAAGTAGCGCCTATTAAAGGCAACCTCTTTTTTATTTTTATCAGCATTTTAGAACCTCCTCTTTGTATTTTGCAAAGAAAAAATACATAGTATTGCAATTGCAACTACACAATGTTGCAACTTGACATGGAGCCTCTGCGGGCATGAGTACTAAGCCAAGAAAGACAGTTATATCAAGAGCTGGATTTACCACACAAGGCTATCATGCCCACCACTCTATGTAAAGTCGCACCGCAAAATCTGCTTGCAATACTCTGCACTTTTATTTTGTAATTTACACTCTATTAAATATATAATATTCAGATAATTCGCAATATATTATAATTATACATTGTTAGGATAATAAAAAAAAGTTTTTTAGGAGGGGTTTTGTGAAAAAATTTATATTGAGTTTGGTGACTGTGTTGACATTTAGTACGCTAGTGAATTCTGCTTCTTTTGCTACTAGTAATGATGCTCTAATGGTTGAGAGGACGGATGAAGTTGTTGTATTTAATGAGACAGAAAAAGTTTTGATGGCAATTGAAAATATCCCTGTTGAAGTTATTGAGCAGGGTGCAGAAAGTACTGCTGAATGGTTACAAAATGAGACTGGAATAGGTATAACTCTTGAAGATGGAGAAAATTTAATTTTTGATTTACCAGAAGAACAGCGAACGGTTAACACAAGTCCAATAGTATCACCTGGATATCCAATAGTGTCACCTGACCTTAATGTACCTGCTTGTATTGTTGCTGTAGGAATTGCAATAGTTTCTAATGCATTACCTTTTACAAAAATAACCAAAGTAAAATCTGCATTACAGGCTCTTGGTGGAACGACAGCGGCCATAAATAAAATTAAGAAACGCTATGATATATACCGCTACGGTGGGTTTACTATACGAAGAGCCCTTCAAAAAGCGATGGATGACGTATCATCAGGTTTATCAAGTACATTAAAAGCAGCATTTTTAGATTTATTTAATTTAACCAGTATCATAGCTAACTGTGGTTTTGCATTGAATGTAAATAAGGATAAACAGAATCCTTTATCTTTATCTCCTAAATATGCACTAGATGATGAAGGTGATAAGTCGTCTGTAATTTAATACATTTTCAGAGGGGGGCAATTCTAATGGGACCCCTTTTAAAGTAATTTTTGTAACATTTGAAACAAAAAATCAAATTCCTTTTCCTCTTTTACCAGTGTACAGAGCTATTATAAACGTTTTATTAAAGATGAGTAGTGATAACAATATTTGATATTAACAATTGAAAATTAGGCACCTTAAAGTATGCTCAGGGCTAAAAAACTTATTTTTGGGAGTTTGTTTACGCTGAAAAATAATATATTTTTAATATTGTTTTAACAAAAAAAATGTAAAACTTTGTACAATTATTGAGAAGACAATAATTGTACAAATGGGGTAAGTTATGAAAGAAACTATTATGATTATAATGATTCATTGGAAATGTTGGACTCGTTTTTGAGGGAACCGACGGAATTTTGGAAAAATTTATATTCCGACCGCAATAAAGGTGCCTTTTTTTTACAGATTCTCCTGATGAAAATTTAGTTGGTTACTTTGAAAATAACGTTTTTAAACCAGGGAAAGTCTTGCAACTGGTGCTGTCACCATTAACGTCCTCAACATTAATAAAAAGGTCCAATATACTTGGATTCTGGTCGATAAATGGTGTTGTTTTGTGATTGTTCTATGACATGAGCAGTCCAGCCAACGATTCTGCTGGCGGTGAAGGTGGGTGTGAATAGTTCTGGTTCCATGTTGATGGCTTTCATGATGGCGGCAGCGTAGTACTCTACGTTTGTATAAAGCGCGCGACCAGGTTTATGCTGCTCCAATAATCGGATTGCCGTATCCTCTGCATCGATGGCGAGATCGAGCCACTCGTCTTCACCGACTAACTCCAATAATTTTGACTTCAAGGCCATGGCTCTAGGATCACGTGTTTTATAGACTCTGTGTCCAAACCCCATTAATTTTTCTCCGCTAATAATTTTCTCGCTAATCACTTTCTCAGGTTCTCCAACACGTGCAATCTCATTTAACAGTTCAATTACTCCTGATGGTGCACCGCCATGAAGCGGACCTTTCATTGTACCAATTGCGGATGTAATCGTTGAAACTAAATCTGATTCTGTTGATGCAGTCACTCTTGCAGCAAATGTCGAGGCGTTCATGCCATGCTCTAGAGTTAATATCATATAGGTTTCAAGTGCTTTAACATGAGCGGGTAATGGAACTTGCCCCGTAATCATATATAGGTAGTTTTCAATATGGTTTAAGGCAGGGTGAGGAGGAATAAACATCTTACCGGCCAACTGCCGTGATCGGTAGGCGATGATGGTTGGCATTAAAGCAGTCAGCCTAATTGCTTGAGAAACAGTAGGTTTCCAAGAATAATTGCCATTCCCAGCTTCCGCTGAAAGGGCGGTTCGAATGACAGCCATTAAGTCCATACTTTTAGGAAGTTGATCGATGATTGCCATAATATTTTCAGGCAGATCACGGTTGTTTTTCAGCTGATCCTGAAGTTCATTTACCTGTTCCACATTGGGGAAAACACCAAACCATAGAAGGTACGCCACTTCCTCAAATGTAAATCCTTTCGTAATCTCTCTTATTTCATGCCCCCGATAATATAACTGACCATTTTCGCCATCAATATGACAGATTAAGGTCTCTGCCGCAATAATTCCCTTTAAACCTTTTGATATCAAAAAAATCACCCTTTCCTTTGTTAATTATATTTTATAAAATAAATATAATTAAGAATATTAAATATATTTAAAGTAGTTGATTAAAAAAATTAATAAGGAGC
This sequence comes from Neobacillus sp., assembly GCA_029256785.1. GTDB lineage: Bacteria > Bacillota > Bacilli > Bacillales > Cytobacillaceae > Neobacillus. Next base: position 1,506 of record JAQSXG010000300.1, on the reverse strand, counting down.
ATAGGTATATGGAATTTCAATGGTTAAACACATTTGTTACCGCTGCTTCATGTGGGAATTTCCGAAGAACAGCAGAGATCCTATACATCTCTCAACCATCAGTAACAGTTCATATCAAACAATTAGAAAAAGAGCTCGGGGTCCAGTTGTTTCATCGTGAGGGGAAAAAAGTTAAATTGACGGAGGAGGGGGTTAGATATTTGGTGCACGCGAAGAGATTACTAGAGGTGTATCAACGAGGACTCGAAGATTTAACTTCCTTTAGTCAAGGCTACACAACAAAATTAACACTAGCGATTTCGCCGTTAATTGCAGATACGATTCTACCCTATGTGCTAAAAAGATACACCCAACAGCATCCGGAAGTGGAAATATCCGTAAAAATAGTTGAATCAGTTGATATAGAACTGGCGGTGTTAAACGAAGAAGTGGATATAGGTTTGTCGTGCTTAAATAGTGTACATCAGGAATTACATTGTGAGCTTTTATATCGTGACCAAGTCGTCCTGATTGCCCCACATGATGGAAGGGATTCAGAAATGGCACCACCAATAGAGGAAGAAGAAGTGTTAACAAACAATTATTTACTTACACACAACCATCCGGGTTATTGGGACTTACTATGCCGTGTGGTGAAAAGCAAATATCCTAGTATACGAATGATGAAAGTTTCACAGGTTCATATTACCAAAAGATTTATCGTTGAAGGGTTAGGAGTATCCTTCCTCCCAACCTCAACGGTAAGAAGGGAGCTTTTGGAAGGCCGGTTAATAGAGGTAAATTGCCACTCCATAAACCTGCCTGAAGCAAATACATACGCCATCATGAAGTATGTCCATTCAAAGCAAAAGGAATTTTTAACGTTTATTTCTAATTATAGAATATAGAAATAGTGAAAATCCCCAAAGGGTAAAGTTAACGGGTTTACTATAGTAAAATGAAACTAAAGATTACGGCTTCATTTACTAATATATTCAAAAATTATTGGAACCTAACAAAGAGGTGTTTTAATAGTAGGTAAAGTTTATTTATATTCCTGAAGTATATTTTAAAAGTATATATATATATTTCTTATTGGGGAGGGGTTTTGTTGAAAACACTTTTTAGATATAACTGGATTGTACGAGAAGACTGGTATAACTGGTGTGAAGATTTAAGTGAGGAAGACCTTTTGCAAAACCGAACAGATAGATATTATTTTATTCAGCTTTTGTTCATTAGCGGATGCGATGCTCTATGTGGCATAGCCTTTTCCTTTGCCTACTAACAAACCTTTTTTTAGAGTAAAAATGGTTTGTGGAGCATTGTACTTAAATATACGTTGGCTTGTGTTAATTAATTGTGTTGCAGAGGAAACATCTTTTTTTTCTTATTGTGCTAAAGCACCCTTATATATAGTATCAATCTAGAAAATGTTGAAGGAATGCACCTTAAATCGTTGGTTACATGTCTATTTCCATATCTTTGATACGTTGAATACTTAGTACAATTATATCCTCATATTGT
>JAQSXG010000299.1 GCA_029256785.1 Neobacillus sp. | reverse complement strand
TAAATCATTTATATGCATAATAATCCCTACACTTTCAATCAATTTAAGAGTCTAAACTAAGTATACATTTTTTTCGTTAGGAAAACACGAAAAGCCGGCGATAAACCGGCTTTTATCATTAAGGTATAGAATTGATGTCATCGTTCCCTAGCTCATTGCTTCCCTCGCTTCATTTTGTAGAGACTTCTTTTGATTTCCCTTTCCAATCTTTGAAGGAAGGTATCCAAACCCTTTGTTGAACCAGCATCCAATTTCTTCTGAGCTGCAACAGCGAGCGCACCGGCGATCTTAGCATCAGCAGTAATTATTAACGTGGTCATCCCCTGCTGTTCTTTCAATGAGATGTCGCCATCTCCATCAATTTCCCCAAGGTTTCCTTTTCCCTTGAAATGTAAGCGATAAAACGTTGGTGGCTTTTCTTGTAGTCGCCAAACCTCCATTGTAAAAATATCTTTAATCGGACCAAAATTGATATCTATTTCAGCTAGATATTCGCCATTTTTATTTTCAATAAAGCTCATGCAGCCGGGAATTGAATTCTTGAGAATTGTTGTGTCCTTAATCATTTTCCACACGATTCCTCTAGGTAAACCAAAGGTGTACTCGTATTCGATTTTCACACTTCTTCCCCCCTGTGGAACAATTTTACTAAAATCTTCAAACCTGAATGGAGTATCTTATTCATGTTGTTTGAATGTTGTTAACAGGGGAGTTAGCTGCACCGGAGAAAAATTAACTACACTATCTGTTTAAACAATAGTATTATTGTACAATACAATTTTTTCTTAGACAAAGGAGCTTTACTACACATGAACAAAGAAAATCAATGGACATCCAAGCTGGGGTTCATATTAGCTGCCGCTGGTTCGGCCATTGGATTAGGTGCGATCTGGAAGTTTCCATACATGGCGGGAACAAATGGTGGAGGGATATTTTTCCTTATCTTTTTGTTGTTAACCTGCTTTATTGGCGCACCGATTCTGATTGCCGAATTTATTATTGGGCGCAAGGTACAAACGGATGCAGTTTCTGCTTATAGGAAACTTACTCCAAACTCACTATGGCACTGGCTTGGATATGGCGGTGTTGCTGTTTCATTCATTATTCTATCTTTTTACAGCGTTGTTGGAGGTTGGATTCTTTCCTATTTAGCAAGAGGCTTTACAGGATCCCTATCATCATCAGTAGATTATGATAGCCTTTTTACAAATATCATTTCAAATCCCATCGAAGCTGTTGTGAGTCAATTCATTTTTATTGTGTTAACCATTGTGGTTGTCCAAGCTGGTGTCCAACAAGGAATTGAACGAGCCAGCAAGTACATGATGCCTGCTTTGTTTATTCTATTTATTGTGCTCGTGATTCGCTCTTTAACACTAGAAGGTGCTTATGAAGGTGTAAAGTTCCTTTTGTATCCCGATTTTTCAGAGATAAAGGCGGAGACCATTCTTTACGCACTTGGTCAATCATTTTTCGCATTGAGTGTTGGTATTTCTGTCATGGTTACCTATTCTTCCTACCTATCAAAACAGGAAAATATGGTAAAATCAGCATTTTCAGTTGTTGGCTTAAATATATTTATTTCCTTGCTTGCCGGTTTAGTAATTTTCCCAGCCGTCTTTGCCCTCGGATTTGAACCAGGAGCTGGACCTGGACTTGTGTTTGTCGTCCTACCGGCTGTGTTCAATGAAATGGCATTTGGAGGCATATTTTTAACTATTTTCTTAGTTTTACTTCTGTTTGCTACGTTGACATCCGCCTTTTCAATGCTGGAAATTGTCGTAGCAGTTCTTGTGAAGAATCATAGCCGTAAGCGAAAAATGATAACGTGGATAGCTGGTGTCTTGGTCTTCATTGTTGGAGTTCCCAGTGCCCTTTCATTTGGGATCCTTTCAGATGTATCCATTGCCGGTAAATCGATCTTTGATTTTGCCGATTTTATTACAAGTAATATCGGTCTTCCTCTTGGTGCCCTGTTGATATCGCTTTACATCGGTCACCGACTTCCACGAACGCTTGTAAAAGAAGAACTAGAACTAGGGACAAATGGGATTGGTATGTTATTCGATATCTGGTATTTCCTTATACGTTATATTGTTCCGGTAGGAATACTTTTCGTTTTCCTCCATTCTATTGGGCTAATTTAACAATACTGCAAAAAAAGCTGGGCAATTTGCCTAGCTTTTTTCTATCCTCTTTAAAAATGCAGTTAAATTGGACGATAATATCTTAATGAAATATAAGACTCTTCTTCTTCATTTGCATATCCGCGTTGTTCATACTTAAAAACAAATTCTTTTGCTTCATAAAATGGAATTCCTTTTTGATTTCCTTTTGCAACGGAAACCCATTGGCATGAAGCCTGGAACTCTTCTTTCTGTTGTTTTGTTATCGCATCAAGTATCCTTGTACCTATTCCTTCGTTCCTTCTATTGGGATTTAGATATAGAACAAAAACCTCTCCAGAATTTTCATCAATCATCCCGCCTCCGCCAGCTCCAATCACTTCGTTCCCTTCAATTGCAACAAAATACCCTCCCCATTCTCTGGTCGTATTGGTGACTTCATTAAGAATTCTGTCATGATTGTAAAACTCTTCAATCACTCTGTTTATATACATTTCAGAATGCGTATCCCGATACGTCTCCCAATACCCATCCGTACAAACCTTTGAAATTCCCTGAACATCATTTTGATTTGCTTTCCTAATATGTATCATAAAAATAACTCCTTTTAAAATCGGTCGCCAACTTTGAATATATGGCGACCGATACCATTCAATTGATTAATTAATAGGTATTACAAATTTTTATCATAAATTTTCATATAGTGCATTCCCCAATATGAAGGTGCTCTCGCATTTTTGTGGTGACACACCATCCGCCTTTCAATGTTGTTAGTCATTGTCCTTCGCTCCAAACTGATTCTTAAGCTTTTTTGTCAAAGTTCTAAGAAAAGCTGCCTTTATACTCTTTCAACTTCTATAAACATAATGGTAACAAAAAAAGGGAATACTATCAGCATCTAATACGCCAGGAGGTAATAAGTTGAGTACCACTACTAACGCTTTATCCATTTTCGCCTTAGGCGGCATAAATGAAATCGGTAAAAACATGTACGTTATCCAATACGAAGATGATATTGTTATCATTGATTGTGGCGGAAAGTTTCCTGATGAAAGTTTATTAGGAATTGATTTGATCATCCCTGATATCACCTATTTAGAAGATAATCAGCATAAAATTCGAGCACTAATTGTTACGCATGGGCACGAAGATCATATTGGAGCCATTCCTTTTATCTTAAAGAAAATAAACGTCCCAATCTATGCAACCCATTTTACTCTTGGATTAATTGAAATAAAGTTAGAAGAACATCGCTTAATGAGGGATACGAAACTAGTGACGATCTCCTCCGATTCTAGAATCGATTTAGGGACAATCAGCGCTTCCTTCTTCAGAGTAAGCCATAGTATTCCTGATTGCCTAGGCATCGTTTTTCACACACCAGAAGGAAATGTCGTCCACACTGGCGACTTTAAATTTGATCTAACTCCTGCAAATAGTCAACATGCAGAAATTCATAAGATGGCTGAGATCGGCAACCAAGGGGTTATTGCATTAATCTCAGAAAGTACGAATGCAGAACGTAAGGGGTTAACTCCATCAGAACAAATGGTCGGTGACCATATGGTAGAGGCATTTATGAAGGCAGATGGAAAAATCATTATCTCTACCTTCGCATCAAATGTGAGTCGCGTTCAGCAGGTAGTCGAATCAGCAATGAAAACGAACCGAAAGCTTGTTCTTCTAGGAAGAAGCATGGTAAATGTGGTTTCTGTAGCCATCGAACGTGGCTATTTGAATGTGCCTGAAGGAATGATCATCGAAGCAAACGACGCAGAAAAATTGTCTCCAGAAAAGGTGGTTATTCTATGTACCGGTAGCCAGGGCGAGCCGAATGCAGCACTTGCACGCCTGTCAACTGGTAATTACCGAGATGCATCCATATATCCTGGCGACACCGTTATATTTGCAGCATCACCTATTCCAGGAAATGAAAAGGACGTTTCAAGGATCATCGACAATTTATATCAACTGGGGGCGAAAGTAATATATGGTTCTGGTAGCACTACAGGCATGCATGTTTCTGGTCATGGATACCAAGAAGACTTGAAACTAATGCTTACATTAATGAAGCCTACCTACTTTATTCCGATTCATGGTGAATATCGGATGCTTCACCATCATCGTTTACTAGCAGAATCGGTCGGAGTCGAAAAAGGCAACACCTTTATCATTAAAAATGGTGATGTCGTTGATATAGAAAACGCTGTTGCTAGACAGACCAGAAGCGTTCCATCTGGCGATACTTATGTAGACGGTATTAGTGTGGGGGATGTTGGCGAAATTGTACTGCGCGATCGCAGACAACTTTCTGAGGATGGAATGCTCGTTATTGTTTTAACGATTAGCAAAAGCGATAGGAAAATCATTCAAGGTCCCGATACAGTTACACGAGGATTCGTCTATGTTAAGAACTCAGAGGATTTACTTAAAGAAATTAACCGCTTAGTCAAGAAAACCATTCAAGAATTGGAGGTAGAAAATATTAGGCAGTGGAATGTAATGAAACAAAGTATTAAGAAAACCATCGGCAAATATCTGTACGCACAAACAAAAAGAAAGCCGATGATTCTTCCGATTATTATAGAAATTTAATTGTTCAATAAAGATGTCAGGTACAAGATTTGAACCTGACATCTTTATTATTGTATTATCAAATTGACAACAGATAGCTAGCGTGTGCTAGCATATCACTAGCACAATGTAAAAACCCATGATTCCTAACCTTTTTTCCTTCCCCGTTCATTAGATTTTCTAATCCTCATTATTTTTCCAGGAGGCTGTTTGCGAATCCATTTTATGAAACGAGCGAGATTCTCATCTTCCCTAAGCTCTGGGAGTGTGGATAAGCGTGCAGCGATTTCATCATTTGTATATAACGCGTGGATTTGTTTATGGCAAGGGATACATAGATCTGCTGTAGGACCATAATTGCCCCCCATCTCCTTTGGAAGCAAATGATGGACAGTTGTTTCAACATGATTTCTTCCGCAAAGCTCACATACCCCCATTATTTCTCCCTCCTAAGTCCCTACTTTCTATTACTATTTGCAAAAGTTTTAAAAAAATTAGTTTTTTGTATTAAACCTTCTGATAAATATAAGGTGAAAATCCAACAAATACTTGCTAATTCATTCAGATATTCCGTCGTAATTTGGAATTAAATTGCTTTACACAAAACAATTTGGAGAGTGATGTAGATAAGTTTTTTACTATGTTAGCAGGAAAAAACTATCTTTTTCTATAAATAGTAACCAACTGAGAATTGTTTTAATAAAAAGTTGAAAGGTGGGCATACGAGATGGATTTAACCCTACAACAAATTGTCGAAGGTTTACCAAAGTCCCTTTTAAATGCAACGGATAAAGATTTGGAAGGTTTCCAGAAAATTATCGAAGAGACAATTAAATTAAGAGAAGGGCATCGAAATTTACAACGAATGGTTAAAAACTTCACTCCCTCCACACCAATTCAACGCTCCTAAATATGATAAAAAAGCACTTGCTATTTTTGGCAAGTGCTTAAAAGATTATTAATTTGAAATAGCATTTTTGTTTGATAAATTATTAACCTGGTGTAATAACAGAGCCGCAATCATTTGAATAATAGTCTTTGCTATTACTTGACCAAGAATAGCTGATGGGATAGCTTCCCAAGGCAAAAAGTTCGCTCCCAAAGGGCTCAAACCAATAATCACAAAAATTACTGAGTCTAATAGTCCACCAACAATTCCACTATAAAAAACTCTCCAACTCATCGGTAACTTTAATCTTGTATAGATTTCGGTATCCGCAGTTTCTGCAATGGCAAAAGATAATGCAGAGGCCAAGACAATTATTAACGTATCGCCTAGAAGGAATGATACGATTCCGGATAAAATTAACGCTGTTGCTATGAAGAGATAAGTGTTCTTTCTACCATATTTATTTTGGACCAAATCCCTAAAGATAAAGGTTG
>JAQSXG010000298.1 GCA_029256785.1 Neobacillus sp. | reverse complement strand
ACATATTTCATATGGGCAGTTGTGACAGTCTACCTCGGTTTTTAAGTGGTTAATATTTTTTATTGTAAATTTTTGCTGTTCATAAGATATTACATCTATTTCACGCAGTTCCTTTAAAGCTCTTTGGATCACTTCTCTAGTGCCAAAGGTTAAGTTAGCTAGTTCTTGATGTGTTAACGGCAAGTCAATCAGAATACCGTCTTCTGTCTTAACCCCATAAGTTCGTGATAGTCGAATTAAAATGGAATATAATCCACCCTTTTTCCCATTCATGATTAAGTCTTGACATTTCATTTGTGCTTTAATATAACTTGTACTTAACCAAGCAACGAAAGCCGCCATAGCGTCGGGGTCATTTATGATATATTCCTCAAATTGTACTTTTTTAATAGCAACAATTTCGCAATCAGTAAGTGTCTTTGCATAAAATTGAAATTGTGGATTATGTTTAAATACCTGGTACTCAACGATTAATTCCTCTTCATTTAATATTTTTAGGGTAAAGTCTTTTCCACGCAAATGGACTCTTCCAAGAGCAACACTTCCACTTAGCAGAAGGTAAACATATTCAACAGGTTCCCTTTCTTGAAAAAGAACAGTTCCTGCTTTCACTTTTTGAATTTGCTCTTTTCCAATGAAGAATTGAGATAATAAACTATATATAGAAAAGCTGCTTCTAAGCATACATACCAACTCCCTTTTGGGCTTACACTTCGATTAAAATCAATTATTATCATCATGTCAATAGGGTGTTTACAGTATTTGGGATTGTTAGTGGGCAACTATGACTTTAATCGTTGACAGGATGCAGTTTTGGTGATTCTTGACAACTTTTTGAAAACTTTGATTTAATGCTCTTAATTTTAAAACAATGTATAATTTTATAGATAAAAGGAAATTGTATCTTTGTTAGGTATGAGCATTTTATTTGAAATGATCAACATTTTTTGTTAATCTTAACCTACGAAAGCTTTAGGAATATTCTAAAATTGTATTAATTTTAGACAAAGCTAAAGAAAAAATATGAAATACATAGGAGGATTTTTATTATGGCATTTGAATTACCACAATTACCTTACGCATATGACGCCCTTGAGCCTCATATTGACAAGGAAACAATGAATATCCATCACACAAAACACCACAACGCATATGTAACGAACTTAAACAATGCTTTAGAAGGCAATGAAGAATTACTTTCTAAATCTGTTGAAGAGGTTGTTGCAAACTTAGATGCTGTTCCAGAAGCAGTTCGTACAGCGGTTCGTAATAATGGTGGCGGTCATGCAAACCACGCACTATTTTGGCAAATCCTTTCTCCAAATGGTGGAGGAGCACCAACTGGAGAATTAGCTGATGCAATTAGCAATAAATTCGGTAGCTTTGAAAGCTTTAAAGAAGAGTTCGGAAAAGCTGCAACTACTCGTTTTGGATCTGGCTGGGCTTGGTTAGCTGTAAATAACGGTGAGTTAGAAGTTACTAGTACACCAAACCAAGACACACCATTAATGGAAGGCAAAACTCCTATTCTTGGTCTTGATGTTTGGGAGCATGCATACTACCTAAATTATCAAAACCGTCGTCCAGATTATATTGCTTCTTTCTGGAACGTTGTTAATTGGGATGAAGTTTCAAAGCGCTATAGCGCAGCGAAATAATATACTTAGGGACAGCTAGTCTTTTCTAGCTGTCCTTTTCTATTCTCCGGAAAAATGAATAAGACCACCATGCTTGTTAAAGACTAACCCTTATGAAAAAGGGGAGTTTTTATGGCGAAAAAATTTAGGATTTTAGGTGAAGTAGAGCTAACAAAAGATTTATCCTTACTATTAATAATTGGAGGTTTATATTCTTTAAGTGTCGCCCTATCCAACACATTTGTGAATATTTATTTATGGAAACAAACAGGGGAATACTCTGACCTTGCCCTTTATAACCTGTCAATAGTCGTACTGCAACCATTGACTTTTATCTTAGCGGGAAGATGGGCTAAGAAAATTGATCGAGTCATTGTGTTAAGGATAGGTGTGAGCTTTCTAGCCATTTTTTACTTAACGGTGTTAATAACAGGTAAACATGCTGCAACCTACTTACTTTTGTTAGGTGCCCTATTAGGTATTGGCTATGGATTTTATTGGCTCGCATATAATGTACTAACTTTTGAAATAACTGAACCGGAGACCAGGGACTTCTTTAATGGTTTCTTAGGGATTTTATCTTCCACTGGGGGAATGATTGGACCGCTTTCAGCTGGGTTTATCATTACTCGATTTGAAAAGTTCACCGGTTATTCAATAGTATTTGGCTTATCTTTATCCTTGTTTGCTTTAGCTGTGTTTTTGAGTTTTTCAATAAAGCCGCGACCAGCTAAAGGTAAGTATTGTTTTAGAAGAATACTCCAAGAAAGAAAAAATAATAATAATTGGCGACTTATTACAAATGCTCATTTTTTTCAAGGATTGCGAGAAGGTACCTTTTTATTTATGATTACTGTTTTTGTTTACATCTCAACGGGCAGTGAGATGGCTTTAGGAACGTTTGGGTTAATTAATTCAGGGATATCCTTTATAGCCTATTATTTTGCATCCAGATTAATCAAAAAGAAACATCGGAAAAAGGCGATTCTTATTGGTGGAATCATCTTATATTGTGCAGTTGTGTTAATTGTTTGGGATTTAACGTTTAGAAATTTATTAATTTATGCTGGTATGATTGCCGTTGCATACCCTTTGTTGCTCGTTCCTTATATGTCAACTACATATGATGTAATAGGAACAGCATGGAAAGCTGCTGAAATGCGGATTGAGTATATTGTGGTCCGTGAAATCTTTTTAAATTTGGGGAGATTTGTTTCTATCTTAATTTTCTTAGGAACTGTAACATGGTTTAATGCCGAGAAGGGCATACCAATACTTTTGTTATTCCTTGGTGCAGGACATTCAGTGATCTACTTATTTATTAGAAAAATCCGCTTCCCTGTAGCATCAAGCGTTGAGTAGAATGTGTACTCATCGCTTTTTTTTCGACTTTTCTTGAAAAATGTCGAAGTTCATTAAATTGGTAAGTGTTCCTGATAGTAAAAAGCGGGGTTTTCTTATAAAATAAAGGTTATCATGTCAAATTTGACAGGGAGTGAGAAAAGAATTGAATAATAAAAAGAAAAAGAAGAAGGCACATGTCACCTTTCGTTTGAACATGGTGTTTTTTGTTGTATTTTTGCTATTTTCTATATTAATCCTTCGTCTTGGAGTTGTACAAATCGTTTATGGGGATGATTTTAAACGAGAAATAGAAAGAACTGAAGACATTACAGTAAACACACCAGTGCCAAGAGGGAAAATGTTTGATCGAAATGGTAAAAGTATTGTTGATAATACACCTCTGAATGCAATTACCTATACAAAATATCAAACAACTACCCAAAAGGAAATGGTAGAGACGGCAAAACGATTAGCGAAATTAACTGTAAAAGATACATCAAAGGTTCGTGAGCGAGATAAAAAGGACTTTTGGATTTATACAAATCCAGAAAAGGCAAAAGAAAAGATTACTGAAAAAGAATGGGTTAAATATGAACAAAAGGAGATAGATGATAAAGATATCTATCGCATGCAGCTTGAAAGAATTACAGAGAAGGATTTATCGAGCTTAGATCTTGAGGTTGTTGCCATTTATAGTGACTTTAACAGTGGATATGCCTTGACCCAACAAATTGTAAAAAATAAAGATGTAACTCCAGAGGAATTTGCAGTTGTCAGTGAAAATTTAGAGTACTTACCAGGTGTGGACACAACCACTGATTGGGAACGAAATTATGCTTTCGGTGACACATTAAAATCTGTACTTGGAAATGTAACCTCTGCAGAAGAGGGGCTACCAAAGGATCAGTTGGATGAGTATTTAGCACGTGATTACAGTTTAAATGATCGCGTTGGTAAAAGTTATATCGAAATGCAATATGAAGATATTCTTCATGGGCAAAAGGCTAAAGTGAAAAATGTTACCGATAAAGGCGGAAATATTATTTCTACAGAAGTCATTTCTGAAGGACAACGAGGAAAGGACCTCATCCTAACGATTGATATGGATTTACAGCTTGCGGTCGAAAAAATTATAGAAGAGGAATTATTAGAGGCCAAGAAATTTTCTAGGTCACAACTATTAGACCGTGCCTTTGTAGTAATGATGGATCCGCATACTGGTGAAATTTTATCAATGGCTGGTAAGAAAATAGGTAAGAATGAAGATGGTAATCAAGTTATGGAAGATTTTGCCCTCGGTAATATTACTACATCTTACAATGTTGGCTCTGTTGTGAAAGGTGCAACGATTTTAACAGGGTTTAATAATGGGGTGATACAGCCTGGCTCGGTTCATGTAGACTTACCATTAATTATCAAGGGTACCAATCCAAAGTCTTCCTGGAAAAGCTTTGGGGCAATAAATGATCTTAAAGCACTCCAGGTTTCATCAAATGTTTATATGTGGAAGACAGTTATTGAAATGGCCGGTGGTCGTTACGTCCCACATCAGGCGCTACCATTAGACTTGACGACATTTGATAAGATAAGACAATCATTCAGTCAGTATGGTCTAGGCACTAAGACTGGAATTGACTTGCCTAATGAAAGTTCTGGCTACGTTGGTCCAATTAAACAATCAGGTTTACTCCTTGATCTTGTCATTGGTCAGTACGACACCTATACTGTGATGCAGTTGGCACAGTATGTTTCGACCATTGCAAATGGAGGATATCGGGTGCAGCCCCATATTGTAAAGGAAATTCGTGAACCCTTATTGGATAGTAAGGAAATGGGTCCGATAATTCAAGAAATTAAACCTAATGTATTGAATCGAATTGATGCAAAAGAGGACTGGATTGACAGAGTACAGGAAGGCTTTAGAATGGCTTTGCAGGAACCAGGAGGAACAGGGTACAGCTATTTTAGGGACACTGAATATAACCCTGCTGGAAAAACAGGAACGGCTCAGGCATTTTATGATGGTCCCGAACGGAAGAAATTTGGGAAAGTTGCACCTGAAGTAAAGAATCTTAGCGATGTCGCTTATGCTCCTTTAGATAATCCAGAGGTGGCCATAGCTGTGTTAGTACCTTGGGCATACCAAGGGAACAGTGGTCCAGACGTTAACCATGAGATTACCAAAAGGGCACTCGATACCTACTTTGAATTAAAAAAGCTACCACAAGGACAAAAAGATAGCGAATCAGATATAGAACAGAAGGATGAAAATACAGATAGTACAAACTGAGTAATCAATAATAATTATTAGCATCTGTCTAACAATAGGCAGGTGCTTTTTTTATTTCAAATTTACAGAAACTCAATATCTATTTACAAACCATTTACATGTAATTTAAACGGGGTTTACATCCAGGGGTTATTCTTATATTTGTAAAGCGAACAAACAAACAGAATTTTCTAGGGGGAATAGAGGGAAATGAAAAGTTTTAAAAAAGTAGCATTTACAGCAATAATGACTGGAATGGTAGCATTCACGGCAGCGTGTGGAGCAGCAGAAGATAAGGGAAATAAGGGCTCAGCAGCAACACAGCTAGAAGGCGAAATTAAAATAGACGGTTCATCCACAGTATTCCCGATCATGGAAGCAGTAGTAGAAGAATATAGTGCCATACAACCAGGGGTTAAAGTACCTGTAGGGGTTTCAGGAACGGGTGGTGGGTTCGAAGCATTTATTGCAGGAGAAACCGAATTAAGTAATGCTTCTCGACCAATTAAAGATGAAGAAGCGGCTGCTCTAGAAGAAAAAGGAATTGAATATACCGAGATAAAATTAGCATTTGACGGGCTTTCCGTTGTTATAAATAAAGAGAATGATTGGGTGGATTATTTAACAATTGATGAACTAAAGAAAATCTGGATAGAAGACGGTACAGTGAAAAAATGGTCTGATATCCGTCCAGAATGGCCAGAGGAGGAAATTAAATTATATTCCCCAGGTACAGACTCAGGAACATTCGATTATTTTAATGAAGTTATTCTAGAAGATGAACCAATTAATGAAAAGGCAACTCTTTCAGAAGACGATAACATTTTAGTACAAGGTG
>JAQSXG010000297.1 GCA_029256785.1 Neobacillus sp. | reverse complement strand
GGTTCTATGAAGACCATTTCAATCGAAAAATTGAAAAAGTTGTCCTCATGAAGGGTCCATGAAGACCACTTTAAGCGAAAAATCAGAAAAGTTGTCCTCATGAAGGGTCCATGAAGACCACTTTAAGCGAAAAATCAGAAAAGTTGTCCTCATGAAGGGTCCATGAAGACCATTTCAATCGAAAAATCAATAAAGTAGTCCTCATGAAGGCTCCATGAAGACCACTTCAATCAAAAAATTGAAAAAGTTGTCCTCATGGGGGTTCCATGTAGACCATTTCAATCGAAAAATCAATAAAGTAGTCCTCATGAAGGTCCCATGAAGACCACTTCAAGCGAAAAATTAATAAAGTAGTTCCTCATGAAGACCACTTCAATCGAAATATTGAAGAATCGCCTCCGCTGAAATAGACACTTACCTTTTACCCATTGAAAAACCGTCAAACAACGGTCCACCAAAGGGTTGCAGGATATTCTCAACTAATTGTATAACAGATCCTTTGTCGCCGGTTTTATAAAAAACATCAAATGCTTCTACAAAAAGATTGGCGAATTCTTCATCATATTGTTTTAATGAACGAACTAGCCACTTAGATGTACCAATCCATTTACGATTCGTTCTTAATACGAATTCGCTTGCTAAATCAGCAAGTGTATTTGCAATGAATATTTCTTCAGCTCTATTTGAAGAACCTTTAAAATCATCAAGAGCATCCGTTAGAAAATAACGCTTAGTATTTATTATTTCTGCCGACCATTCCTCCGGACCTTTTTCTAATAGATCTTTTGCTTCCTTTTTTAGTGAATCAATTATTCCATCATCTTTTAGAATTATTCCTTCTAAGACCATCCTCGGCATTGAAGGTCTTGCTCGTTTATAATCATTTTCAAAAAAAAGCTTATAAGAGTCTAAGTTATGTACAAAGACCTCAATCGCCCACCCAAAATCTATTAAGGATTCTCGATAAGATGAACGTATGCATTTATCAAAAATAACCATATCAAGATCAGATGTTTCAGTGGCCTCACCTCGAACAACACTCCCGGCTAATAAGGCACCTTGACAACTTGGAAAATGCTTATCGAGAAACTTATGTCCTGCTTCAATCGGATTTAACTTATTCAAATGCCCCATTAAAAGTTTTCTACCTAACATAATCCACCCCTTTTCTGTATTGGGACGATAAGTATAAAGAGTTTTATAAAATTAACGAATGATACTTTTTCAAATTCTCCTCTACCTACGCGACTAATATCAATTACTTTAATCATTTTATTGTATAATTCACCAATTTCCTTATCCCTATCAACCTTTTCCATAACGATATCATGATGATCTATACTACCACCAACAAACCAAGTAAAAGAATTCCTTTACATATAATTGCTATTCATTGGTTATTTTAACAGATAATGATGCAACATTTTGTGAAAGGGATGATGGAAACATTGACGCTAAAAATGCAAGGACTGCTTAATATTGCTATGGTCTTACTATCATGGTTAACACTCCCCCTAATGGGTTCACGAAACATAAAAAGATTTCTACCAGCAACCGTCCTTATATTATTTATTGAGATTCTTCATGCAGGATACGGAAAAAAACAAAAGTGGTGGGTATTCTATAATAAACCCAACACTCGACTATTTGGGGAATTCCCCATAAATATCGGACCTTTTATGGTAATCTCCTTATGGTTTCTGAAATGGACATACGGCAATTTTAATCGATTTATTTTACTCAACGGAATGACCAGTGCTATATTTGCCTATCCAATCACTTTTTTTGCTAGAAAATTTCGGTATTTTACATTAGTCCGATTTAATAACTTCCAATTCTTCTGGTTTTTCTTTTTTAAGGCATTTTTATTGTATGGGTTCCAATACCTTTTTGAAATGATAAGGGAATTTAATAGTAAATCTTAGTCAGAAATACTTCTTCATTCTTACTGTCAATCAGTTAACTAAATTAACGGGGGCGATTGTTCAATCTGAGCAATCGCTTTTTGTGCTACCACTAGCAATGAAGTATCTTCATTCAAAGAGGATATCTCGTCAGTTTCTCCTTGCCCCCAATTAAAACCACCACTTACGCTTTTCAAGGGAGCTTTGCATTTTTAAAATCAATTCTTTCAGTTCCTCATTATTTTTAATGATTTCATTTTGTAAGTCGATTATTTGTTGATTCATCTCTGTTACTTGTTTCTGCAACGCTGATAGTGTATTTTCTTGAAGTTCTTCTGGTTTTTTTGTGGTTTCATGACCGTTATTAGTAAGTTTCATTACATCTGAAACGGTATTCAATACCTCTGGATTTTTAAGTAGTGAACCTGCAATATTCATGATCCCACTTAAATCTATAGATTTATTATCTATCAGAGAATTATTGACCTCTGGTTTGGATTCGTTTTCGTTAATCATATAGTAATCTCCACCCTTTTTTAATTTGATAACCGGAGGAACTGAGTCTTGTCCTATGCTGTTACATACTATGAAAAAAAGTTACAAGTGTGTTCGCTAAAAACCATACCCTTTAAAAATGGGACAAAATCATATCTTACTAAAAAAATAATCCACCAAAAAGTGGAACCCCTTTAATACCAACTACCCATTAAGAGCGGTGATATGAAAGGGGTTAATACTGAGGGGAACTACATTACTATATTAAGCAAGTAATGCATTGATAGCAGCAATAATGATTTGTTGTTGTTCTGGAGTACCAAGTAAAACAGCAACAAGTAGGGCTACTAAAAGAAGCAACACAAGCACTACTGTAACTAGATTTATAGACATTTTTTTCCCCCCTTTCAACCTTATTGAAAGAGCTCTTACTCCAACATGTTATGCTGCAATAATTGGACAAGTTCTAAACGGATTCATTATTTTAGAAAAATATTTTTCCGTATTTAATATATAAACCTTTTAAAAACTAAAAAAAGCACCAATAATGGTCCCTCCATTTGAGAAAATTGTATAGATTTACGTGTAATGATATTTCTTTAGGATGTTGTCAATAATATTGTTAGGTACTATTTATTGCCGTTTTCTTGTAAACATGGGAACTTTCCCGTTGGAATTATATGGAATCAATTTTAGTCAAAATGACATAAAGGAGACAAGTTGGAAATGTCAAAACAGGAAAAACAGCTAAAGTCGAAAAAACCGTTCTATAAAAAATGGTGGGTATGGGTAATTGCTATCATCGTAGTTGCACTGATTGGTACTAGTGGAGATGATACTAGCGAGGAAACCCAAAAGGAAAACAAGACAGAAAATACCCAGACGGCGGAAGAAACAACAGAAGAGAAGGAAGAACCTGTAGAGAAAAAAGAAGAACCGAAAGTAGAGGATAATATTCCTAGCGAACATAAGTCTGCTTTGAAAAAGGCTGAATCGTATGCAAAGTCAATGAACATGTCCAAAAGCGCCATTTATGACCAATTAACATCAGAATATGGTGAAAAGTTCTCTCCAGAAGCCGCTGAGTATGCAATGAGCAAACTCGAGTATGACTGGAATGCAAACGCTTTGAAAAAGGCTGAATCCTATTCAGAAAATATGCACATGTCAAAACAAGGCATCTATGATCAACTTATTTCTGAGCAGGGCGAAAAATTCACTGCAGACGAAGCACAGTACGCAGTTGACAATCTGAAAGCGGATTATAATAAAAATGCCTTGGCTAAAGCAAAAACTTATCAGGAATCAATGAGTATGTCACCTGAGGGGATAAGAGACCAATTGACCTCTGAGTACGGTGAAAAGTTTACACAAGAAGAAGCCAATTACGCTATTGAGAATTTAGATAAATAAAAACTAAAAAACATGCCCTCACCTTTTCTTTGGTTGAGGGCTTTAAAATGAGTATTTATGCCGAAACCAACCTTGTTAATCAATCCTTCCCCATAACTTTACAAGTATAAAGGTTTCCAATCAGGGTCTAAGGACAAGTATATTTCATTTAATCCCTCCAATCTCAAAATTCTTTTAGATGTGAAGTATCAAACTTAAATAGTACTTCTTGCTGATCATTTTCTTTTATTTCTACCAAGGATAAACTTGTTGAAGGGACAGCTGGAGTTGCCCATAGATTTTTCAATTCATTTTTTCCGAAGTAATCCATAAGTAGTTTAAGTGCAATGGAATGGGTAACGATGAGCACATTTTCATATGGATGTTGTTTTACTATTTTATTCACCGTATCAACCATTCTTGCTTGGACTTTTAAAAACGGCTCTACTGATTCATTAGTAAACAGGTGCGGAGTTTTCCAAAAAGTCATCCATTCTTCTGGATATTCCTTTTCGTTATCCTCCGCCGTCTTCCCTTCCCATTTGCCAAAAGAAATTTCTCTTAACTCATCATATTTAATGACTTCGAGGCTTCTTTCTCCCTTTACAATCTCTGCTGTTTGAACTGCCCTATTACTAGTACTTGAATAGATTGCGTTTAGTGTTACATCAAACAATCTTTTCGATAACTGACTTGCTTGTTTTATACCATTGTCTGTCAAAGGTGAATCTTTCCACCCCTGCATCAGTTTCTTGGTATTCCAAACCGTTTCGCCATGTCTTGTTAAGTATAGATATGTACTCATTTTTCTTTTTCCTTTTCCAAAAACCTATTTTTTTCATTCCAAATTCCAACGTTCCTAGCTAGTATTGTTTATTCTGCTTTCCTGCCAAACTTGGATTCAATGATGAGAACAATAGGATAAGCAACAATCAAAAGTAAAGTTATGTATACTGACTGATCAAACATATTCTTAAACATATCTTGAGACCATCCATCTTCACCGATAATCCAGTAGGCAAGTTGATTAGAAATCCCCAGTCCATCATTGGCCACAGGAATAAGGCTTTGCGTATAATTTTGCGCTAGACTAACAACGGCTAAAATAGATAGTGCAATCGCAAGACCCAACCCTTTTGAAAAAGGGTTTTTAATTCCAAACCTTTGGATCACAAAAACAGAAGTGATTAATAAAACGAAACTTACGAACACAAATGCCATAACTCTTCCCCCTTTGTAAAAACCGTTGATTCCCAACCTACACTCGTAAAACGGTAGTCTCCACTTGGATCCGCCTACTAACTTACAGTTCGACAGAAAACTGTTTTTCCCTCCATTGCCATAAACTTACCTGCTAACTAAAGCATTAAAATATTTTCCTTCTTGTATCATTAACTTATTTATTTCAAAATAAAAACCTAATAACTTCCAATAAAAAGGCATACCTAAGTTAAAGGAATGCCTTACTTTTTAATAAGATTTAGTTTTTTCTCTAACAAAATTTGAAATCCATACAAGACAAAAGCCTTGTAATAAAAATATAAAAAGAATTGAGTGTTGTTTATTTTTACTAATTTATACAATTTTAATTTAGTAAAAAATCTCGTTAAAGGAAAGGTAAAAAAAGCTCCTCCTATCGCATTTAATAATAGAAACTTTTTAAAATTCCCATAAGACCATTTTAATATACATACACCCATTATTAACATTGGACCAATAAGAAAAGGGATTTCATTTTTGATAGAAGAACGAGGATTATTATAAAAGATCCACCATTTTCGTCGTTTTCCAATTTGAAGGTCTAAACTACATATTAGCATTGAAAGTATTGTGGCTGGGAAAAATCTCTTGATAGTTCCCCTTCCTAGCAAAGGAATCGTAAGCCAAGATATGATAATCATTAAGATATTGAACAACGACTGATTTTTCTTTGACATAGCTAAACCCCTTAAAACAAATATTTACCTTATTTTATCTCCTTTTTAAAAAACTATTCTGCAACTTAATTCAGTAAGTCATTCAAATTTTATTAAATTATATCGACGACTAATTCTGAACGAGCCCACATGAATGAGCTACTAGTTTTTCAGGAGTGTAAAATGTCCAACAATCTCCTTCGCCACAAATTTCTCCATTGGTGGAAGGGCAACAACGGTCAATGAACCCGATTTAATTTCGGTTAAGCCACTATCATGAATACTGAAATATCCCTTTTTTTCTAACTTTTCGAGCTCTGCTTGTTTACCCTTTAAGATGATCTTTTTCATTCCCGTTTGCACCCATTCCACAAAATCATCATGG
>JAQSXG010000296.1 GCA_029256785.1 Neobacillus sp. | reverse complement strand
ATAGTGTAGGAATATTGATACCCACAGACTTTGCCGCTTGAAGTATTGTATAATCTTTAGGCACTTCAACTTTTATATTATCAATGGTTAAAGTCACTTTTTCCACTGCTACACGCTCCTTTTCTACTAAAATAGAAGTCCGAATCATTACTTTTTAATGATCGCTTTGAATGGACATTTATCAACGCAAGCCCCACACTTCACGCACTTGTCTGTGTCGATGACATGTAGTTCTTTCTTCTCTCCTGAGATTGCATTTACTGGACAGGCCTTTGTACATAATGTACAGCCTTTACATCCATCTGTAATGTGGAAGTTTAATAAGCCTTGGCATACGCCAGCTGGACATTGCTTATGATATACATGGGCTTCAAACTCTTCTCTAAAGTATCTTAGTGCGGATAATACTGGGTTTGGTGCTGTCTGTCCAAGACCACATAAGGAAGATGCCTTGATGTTTTCAGCTAACTTCTCTAGCTTCTCGATATCTCCAACTTCACCATGACCTTCTGTGATTTTGTCTAATAACTCTAACATTCTCTTTGTACCGATTCTACATGGAGGACACTTACCACAGGACTCATCTACGGTAAAGTCTAGGAAGAATCTTGCAATATCCACCATACAGTTGTCTTCGTCCATTACGATCATACCACCAGATCCCATCATAGAACCTAATGAAATCAAGTTGTCGTAGTCGATTGGTGTATCTAAGCAAGAAGCTGGAATACATCCGCCAGATGGTCCACCAGTTTGAACAGCTTTAAACGCTTTTCCATTTGGAATACCGCCACCGATTTCGAAAATTACTTCTCTTAAAGTTGTACCCATTGGGATTTCAAGAAGTCCTGTATTATTGATCTTTCCACCAAGGGCAAACACTTTTGTTCCCTTTGATTTTTCAGTACCAATATTGGCAAACCACTCCGCACCATTTAAGATGATTTGAGGAACGTTTGCGTAAGTTTCAACGTTATTTAATAGTGTAGGCTTTTCCCATAATCCTTTAATAGCTGGGAATGGAGGTCTCGGTCTTGGCATACCTCTCTTGCCTTCGATGGAGTTAAGAAGTGCTGTTTCCTCTCCACATACGAAAGCTCCTGCACCTAGCTTGATTTCTAAGTCGAATTCGAAGTCTGTGCCAAATATGCCTTTT
Organism: Neobacillus sp.; assembly: GCA_029256785.1. GTDB lineage: Bacteria > Bacillota > Bacilli > Bacillales > Cytobacillaceae > Neobacillus. Next base: position 4,950 of record JAQSXG010000296.1, on the reverse strand, counting down.
CCTAACAATCCATATTCTCTTGCTTGGTTAATCGCAATTTGTAATCTATCTACAGCGATTGGATACTCTGCTCTTACATATACATATCCTTGGTTAGATCCTACAGCATAAGCAGCGATCGCCATGGCTTCAATCAATGCATGAGGATCCCCCTCAAGTACGGATCTATCCATGAATGCACCTGGATCTCCCTCATCAGCATTACATGCTACATATTTTTGATCTCCCTGGGCCTTGTAAGTGAATTCCCACTTTAATCCTGATGGGAAACCACCGCCTCCACGGCCACGAAGTCCTGATTTCTTAATTGTTTCTATTACTTCTTCTCTAGACATTTCAGTTAAAACTTTAGCCAATGCCTTATAACCATCGAATGCGATATACTCTGTGATATCCTCTGGGTCAATAACCCCACAATTTCTTAATGCAACCCTTTGCTGCTTTTTGTAGAAGTCTACTTCGTTGATGGAACGAACCTGATCTTCTACTACCGCTTCTTTAAATAATAAGTCTGTTACGATTCTTCCCTTTAATAAGTGCTCTTCAGTAATTCTAGCGATGTCTTCTGTTTTTACATGGCTATAGAAAGCCCCTTCTGGGTATACGATAACGATTGGTCCTGCTTCGCAAAGACCGAAGCATCCCGTTCTAACCATTTTTACTTCATTCGTTAAATTGTGTTTTGCCAGCTCTTCATTGAAAGCTTGCTCGATGCTTTTTGAGCCTGAAGAAGTACATCCTGTACCACCACAGACTAGGACGTGTGATCTATATAATTCCATTTACTTACCTCCTCACGAAATGAATTTATCGTTTACTTCGCTGCTCCAATTGTATATTCGTCAATCACTTTTCCGTTTACGATGTGCTCAGCAACAATTCTCTTTGCTTTTTCTGGTGTCATTTCCACATAAGTTACTTTTTCTTCGCCCGGTCTGTAAACTTCGATGATTGGCTCTAGTCTACAAACCCCAATACATCCTGTTTGACTTACGATAACTTCCTGCAGATTTCTTGTTTTTACTTCCTCAACCAACTGCATTAAAACAGGTCTTGCTCCTGCAGAAATTCCACAAGTCGCCATACCTACAACAATTCTTGTACCTTCTCTATCATGTCTTATATCAACTTTCTTTAATGCCTCTTCACGAATTTTCGCCAATTCTGCGATAGATTTCATTATTTAATCCCTCCTAATTAATCATAGTGGATTCTATCAGTCAAATATGATGCTATAAGAAAACAATCGTTTTCCATAATAGATAAAAAATCTTTAAGCCTTTATCTTAGTACTTAGCAATAATGCCTGGAACATCACTTTCAACCAATCTGCCATATACGTCTTCATTCACAGTTAATACTGGTGCAAGACCACAAGCACCGATACATCTTGTAGCTACCAAGGAGAATTTTCCATCAGCTGAGGTGCCATCAACTTCTACTTTTGCTAATTCTTTAATCTTATCAATAAGTTTTTGTGCACCTTTTACATAACATGCAGTTCCCAAACATACACCTATTACATAATCGCCCTTTGGCTCAAGGGTAAATTGTGAGTAGAATGTCACTACACCATAAATCTCTGCCAATGGCATTTTTAATTCTTCTGAAACCTTCTTTTGGACTTCCATTGGAACGCATCCAAAGATTTTTTGTGCTTCATGAAGAATAGGCATTAGAGCTCCTCTTTGTCCTTTGTGCTTTGCAATCACAGCATCTAGCTTTGCAAAGTTTTCCTGCGTAAAAATATTCTTAGCCATAGTACCTCCCCTTTTCCTTAATACTTTTATTGAATAAAAATCATTTTTGATTTGCTCAACCTAATGATAGATACTAGAATTCAATCCCTCTAAATTCCAGGTTTTCAATTGTTTCATCAAATCCAAAAGGGCTTTTACGGATACCCCAACTCATTATAACATTTAAATTGTTCCATGTGTAGCTTTTTTGTTATAAAATTATCAATTAGTTGTCGAAATGTGTATTTTCTTATGATGTAATTTCTTCAATAAAATACATTTTCTGTTATCCAACTAATCCTATTGGAATTCCTTCATTTCATGATGTTTTCAACATCTTAATCATCATACACTATCTTCTTAATGGAGTAAATTCATTTTTGAATAATTTTTATTACAAAATATTCATAGGACTTCCTAGACCTATATTAGGCATTTGTTAAATATATCTCTAACAACATCCTCATACCCCTTCACTTTCTACACCTTTTTTATATCCTTGTATTGTATCTTCTCTTGAAATACCCTTCGGAAAAGAATAAAATAATAATATTGAGTGTACTTTCAAAAAACTAAAGAAAGAAGGGTAAAAATTGCTCAGAAAAAATCATCTCTTTGCCTATGATATCAAAAACCTCAAGGGGGATATCTTAGGTGGTTTTACCACAGCGATTGTGGCACTGCCTCTTGCACTTGCTTTTGGTGTTGCTTCTGGCGCAGGGGCGAAAGCAGGGTTATACTCTGCCATCATCACGGGTATTTTGTCTACGTTATTTGGCGGAACACCTGCCCAAGTCAATGGGCCTACGGGAGCCATGACTGTGGTTTTGATTGAACTCTATGAAAAGTTTGGCATGGAGGCCTTATTTGCCTCCATGTTTGTGGCTGGTCTAATTCAAATTCTTATTGGTGTGTTTCGACTGGGCAAATATATCCACTTGATTCCTCAGCCCGTAATCATTGGCTTTACCAATGGAATCGGCTTCCTGATTTTCATCAAAATGATTACATATTTTAAAACGAATCCCCTTTTGGCTTCTATTAGCATATTGATTATGCTTTTATTTCCCTTACTAACCAAGAAGGTACCCGCTTCGCTGGTTGCCTTAATCGTCGGAAGTGTTGTTGGGATATATTTACTCCCTACCGATGCATTGGTAGGTACCATTCCCAGAGGACTTCCCATTTTTGCTTTTCCAACCTTCAAATTGAATGCACTATATGAGGTTTTACGAGCTGGTTTTGCGTTGGCTATGCTGGGTTGTATAGAATCCCTTTTAGCCTCCCTCATTGTGGATGAAATGACCCGAACAAAACATCATTCCAATCGAGAGTTGATTGGGCAAGGTATAGGTAATACCGTAGCCAGCCTATTCGGCGCACTCATCGGTACAGGTGCCATTGTTCGATCCGTTGTAAACGTAAACGCAGGTGGACGAACCAGATTATCCGGAGTCCTCCACGGGCTCATATTATTGGTTATTACTTTAAAATTCGGATCTCTAGCTTCAACCATTCCCCTTGCTGTTCTTGGTGGTATACTTATGGGTACAGCCATCAAAATGGTGGAGTACAATGCCACTCGGACCATAACCTATGCGTCTAAACGGGCGGGAACCGTGGTAATCGTGACAACCCTTTTAACCATCTTTACAGACTTAACCATCGCCGTAGCATTCGGTACTTTGCTATCAATGTTTTTCTTTGTCCTTCGTATGGGTGAAGTTTACCTCAAAAAATACGACATTGATTGTACAGGTCTAACAAAAAATATCGTATCCTATACCATTGAAGGCCCTTTGTTCTTTGGTGTAGCCCATGCCATCATTAGCAAATTAGAAATTGAAGCAGCTGATGCAGACATCGTTGTGTTAAATCTTATGAATATGCCCGCCATTGATTCCTCTGGCGCGATCTCATTAAAAAATATAAAAGAAGTATTGAAGTCCAATGATGTAGAGCTGATAATTGCTGGTCTGCGAGAGAACAGTTTAGATTTGCTTTTAAAAATGGATGTTCTTACCGAGGAAGAAATCTCCCTATCATCTCGCCGTATAGGAGAAGTTTTAGATGAAGTGAAAAATTTGGCTGTTGCTTAATAAAGAACACTCTTCAATCTGAAGAGTGTTCTTTTGTTTATTCTAAAATGACGATTTCGTCCCCGGCTTTGATGATGCCGTTTTTTAATACCTTGGTGAAAATTCCTTCTGTAGGCATCACGCAATTTCCGACTTGATGGAAAATGGCACATTTTGTATGACATTCCTTGCCGATTTGGGTGACCTCTTGAATTGTTTCTCCTATTTGAACCTTTGTTCCGATCGGCAGTGTCCAGAGCTCGATCCCTTCAGTTGTAATATTTTCTGCAAATTTTCCTGTACATAGTCCTTCTATTCCGATGCCCTTCATTTTCTCGATGCTTTCATTTCCTAAAAGACTTACTTGTCGATGCCAGTTCCCAGCATGGGCATCACCTTCCAGTCCATGGTCTACGCGAAACACACCTTGCTCAATGGTTCTTTTGGGTACTCCTTTTTTCTCGCTGATGTTGATAGCAATCACTTTACCCTTCAATACACTCTCCCCCTCGTATGTAGGTGCCTGACTTACCACCTGTTTTTTTTATCAATCGGATATTGAAAATGACCATATTCTTATCTATAGCTTTACACATATCATAAATGGTTAGGGCCGCGATAGATACCCCCTGGAGGGCTTCCATTTCTACCCCCGTTTTCCCAATGGTTTTTACTGTTGCCTCTATATGGATCATGCTTTTTTCTTCATCGATACGAAAATTCATCTCTACACCTGAAATCAGTATATTATGGCACATTGGAATCAATTCGCTGGTACGCTTTACCCCCATAATGCCAGCCACTTGGGCCACTGACAGTACATCTCCTTTTTTCATCTTACCTTCTTTAATCATGGATAGGGTTTCGGCGGCCATTTGAATTGATGCGCCAGCAACGGCTATCCGCTGGGTATCTTCTTTTTCTCCTACATCTACCATTTTCGCTCTTCCATTATCATCTATGTGGGTTAGCTTCATGTTATCCTCCTATGCGGTACATATCTCTAATTATGGGTTCATGGTCTAAATCGTTTAGTGTATGCTGAGACGGTTTTGAAATGATGGCGTCCTCCAAAAGTCTTCTTAAATCTCCGATATTATGCCTTAAGGCTGTCTTCACATCAATTTCTTGGT
>JAQSXG010000295.1 GCA_029256785.1 Neobacillus sp. | reverse complement strand
TTTCATTACAACAAAAAGAACCGGCAGTGCAATTAATGCCCTCAGAAAAGCTAAGCTTAAAGCGGACAATGGAATGGATCTTGTAAATACACCCAGACTCCCCCATATAATCATAACAAGTACTAATTTAATTCTATTCATAGACACACTCCTTATCTTTGCTAAGTTTAGATTAGCTAAATAATAAGGAGCTGTATTGTATAAAATTGACACTATCCTTTTAATTGGTCTAAATATGTTACTGGCGTAATACCATACATTTTTTTAAATTCTCGAATTAAATGGGCTTGGTCATAAAATCTTAATTCCTCACAAATTTCAAACACGTCTACACCTTTACTTAATAACCTTTTTGCTTCAGCCACACGATATTGTAAATGGTATGCAGCAGGTGTAGTGACATATAATTTCTTAAAATTCCTTATTATTGTAAACTTATTTAGCCCGGTTATTTGCTGAAGTTTATCCAATGTTATAACGTCATTCACGTGATTTACTATATATTCATGGATCGTTTTGACAATATCGATTGTATTTGTAGCAGTAGTTTCCGAAATATCTTTTTCTCCAAACTCTATCAATAATTCAATAAGTATATTTTCCAATATGTCTGGATTCTTTTCCGTTAGTAGTTGTTCAATAAAGCCTATTAATTTCTGAACCTGATTACCTGTTAACTTTTTTGCCTGATTAAAACTTACTAAATCGCCATAGTAACCGGGATCAACAAATAACATAACGTATGCCCAGTGATTGCTATCTTCCGGTGCACATCTGTGAGTCATCAATGGTGGAATAATGACACCATCACCTGTTCCATAAAGGATAGTCCTATCGTTCAATGTTAAAGCAGTGGATCCTTCTATGATATACCCTAATGAAAGTTCATTATGGACATGAGACTTATATGCATGGGGGTGGTTTCTACACCTCTTGATTTCAACGCCTTCAATAATGCTTCTGCTAAATTCCATATGTCTGTCTTTCTCAATACTACTCATATAGTCCTCGTCTGATATATTCAAAATTGAAACACTTACCTTTCATTTTATCGTCTGCTGTGATTATACTGTTTTCAGACCTGTAAACTTTTGTTTCGTATTCAAGGCCGGTCTCCATTTTTCATTTCAAAACGCCATGGATATTTGTCACTGCTGGATCTTCATCACGGAACGTCACAGAACTTTTTAGCGTAGTTGTTGTTGTACAGACTTACTTACCGAACCGTGTACAGCTCCGGTCTGCGATGACCGAGGCAGGGTAATTTGTCGCGCACCCGCTTGATCCTGTCCAGATCAATGTCGGCAGCGAAAACCGCTTCCTCTTCACCGGCGCTGGCGACGATAATTTCCACGGGATCGATGACCATACTGCGGCCGGCGAAAATATTGCCCGTCTGGTCGGCGGCGCAGACATAGACCGTATTTTAAATCGCTCTGGCTCGGAGCACAATCTCGAATTGCTCCTCTTTCAGCGCTCCCGCCACCCAGGCGGTCGGGACAAGCAAGAGATCAGCCCCCTGCAGGACAAACTGCCGCGGGCTCTTCCGGGACGGTTCTTGACTTGAATGAGGCAGATTGGGACGTTCCTTTTCCGTCAACATTTAGCTACTAAGCCACGCGATATTCAATACGCATATGAGCAATCTGGATCACAGAACGCTGGCGGAGCAATTCCACACGTTAACCAAACGCCCACCATGTTTAGCGAATTTCCTCGGATGCTTTATTTCTATCTCGTCCGGGACGGTTCTTGACTTGAATCGAAATAAGTAAACATTCTTCTCTGGAAATTACGGGGGCGATTCTACTGTCTCACGTCTTGGCTACTACGCTTCTTACTATTCACATTCATTAAAACGACAAAAAATCCTTCCAAAATTTGTACAATGACAATGTAACATTGGGGCATCTCGCGAGGTATTGAGGCAAAAAATTGAGGAAAAGGAACGTCCCTATTTCCCTCTGTAAAACCTTCCTGCATTAGGATGAGTGTATCAAAAACAAACGAGGCCGGCAAATCATACATGGACAATTGAATTTGACGATACCCTTGATTACTTTGTTAACTTATCAGCGAGACATGCGAATTTAGCAAGGAAAAAACCATACACAAAGTTACACTATCCCTTTCTGTCGTAAGTAGAAAATCACTATGGAAGCGAAGTTCCATAGTGATTTTCATTTAGCTCTGGCAATCAATCCAATACAACAAATTAATACTCATTAAACATTCTTTGAATTTCATTTAAGTCATTTGTTTTTGTTAAAGCTAAAGATAATAAAATTCTAGCTTTGTGGGGGCTTAAAGAATCACCTTTTAAGAAATGTTCATCATCCCATTTTGGCAAAGAATTGATGACCGTTCCATTCCCAGTACGAGAAGTACGTACAATGACCAAATCTTTTTTCTGTGCTTCAATCAATCCAGCTTCCGCTGCATTATGAATACTTCCATTACCAGTTCCGGCATAAATAATTCCTTTCGCGCCGGAAGCCGCAATTGCATCTACGATCACTCTGTTCTCACCTGCACGGCCATAAACAATTTCAACAACTGGTAACTCTTTCAAATTCTTAATATCAAACTCACTTTGGTTCGTATGTTTTCGGGTGCTTTCACGGTAAAAATAAGGTTTTCCGTTATTTATATACCCCAGGTAACCCAGCTCGGGAGCTTTAAATGTACTTACGTGAGTCGTATTTGTTTTTGTAGCATCACGTGCGCCATTAATCTCATCGTTCATTGCAATGAGAACGCCTTTTCCAATAGCTTCCTTACTTGCCGCTAATCTCACCGCATTCAGTAAATTTACCGGCCCATCTGCGCTAATTGCTGTTGCTGGACGCATTGCACCGACTATTACGACAGGTTTATCACTTTTTACAACTAAATTCAGGAAATAAGCTGTTTCTTCTAAAGTATCTGTGCCGTGTGTAATAACAATTCCATCTACATTTTTATCTGCTAATAACTCATTTACTCTTTTCCCAATTTGTAACCATATTTCATCTGTCATATTATTACTGGAAATTTTACACACTTGTTCGCCACTAACATTTGCATATTCTTTCATTTGCGGAACAGCATCTATCAATACCTGAATTCCTATGGCACCTGCTTTGTACCCTGTCATTTGTGTACTAGATGCGGCACTGCCTGCAATTGTCCCGCCGGTAGCAAGAATTTTGATATTGGGTAATTCTTCAATATTTGAACTTGCCGCAAAACCTGCTTGTACACTAAATACCATTGTAAATATTATTACCAATGCAACCAATAACCTTTTTTTCATTGTAATCCTCTTTTCTTTCAAATTATCCGTTGCTACTATATACCAATTTTATCCTATAGAGAAGATCAGAACAACATTCATTGGGATCCATTTAGCTTTGTTTAACTCCGTCTACACTTAGTTTGTTATGATTACTTGTAATTCTCGTGAATTCATTAACTGATTATGCCGTTAGCTCAGCATAGATAATTACGTGGGTGGAAGAACAACAAGATAGCAATGAAGGTAGTCAGGATGATCTACTGGATTACATTCTTGTGGCGTATGTTGATAACCTTGTTTCGCCGAAGCATTATAGGATTGATGCATCGCTACTAATAACCGAAACAGGCTCTATGGCACGGTTGGCAAACTCAACAAGTGTTACTCCCTTTACCTAATCTATGACAGGCGGGACTCATCGATCTCAGAAGTCAAAACGCAACCTTTTATAGCCAATATGTTCAAGCATTAGCCCGCTCAAGAATGAAGCGACAATCGCCCCAACTCTTGTTGAACTGGCCCCCGTAGGACAAATGGGGATGTTACTTTTCCGTCAACTTTCCGTCACAATCCTCCGAAAGACGCAGGTCGCCTATTCCGCTTGCTCAGAAGTATTTTTTTGGGTTAAATAATATACATTTATACAAACTGTAAATAAATTAATTAAGGCCACTGGTATTGCATCAATAGCAATAGCATAGACGGCAAAACATATGGAACCTAGCATGTTCACAAATCGTAGTTTATTTATAGATTTCATTAAGAAGGAAATAGCTACTAGAACAGAAGCCAAATAGCCCAAGCATTCTACTAAATTGATTCTTTCCATATTACCTCAACCTTTCTTTATCGCTTTACAAACTGAGTATGCCTTTAGCGCAAATAAACTATTCGGGTTGGCAGACAATCCATTACAAAGTTCACGTAAATTAAAAGCATCTTTTCCTGTTTGATAAAGAAACAGGAAAAGATGCAAATTAACGTTAAACTTATTATAATTTTTTAATCAAGCTTTTGACTTTACTATGACCTGTTTTTCACTGGCTTCTTAACCTCTGCGTTAAATCCAAAGACGACGTTATTTTTTTTGAGCTTCTTGCCTCAATTTATTGATAACCAAAGTGTTTATGCCCAACAGCAAATGCTTTTGCTTGGTTCAATGTTTGTTATTATGGGTTTTTTCGTAATGAGCGTATATGCTGTATTAGCCGAAAAATTACGCTTTTGGATTGCAAAGAATGACAGAATACAGGCGTATTTCAATTGGGCAACAGGGGCAATTTTTATAGGTTTTGGATTGCGGGTAGCTTTTTCGGAACGGAGATAGCCATAACTAAATTATGATAGGTATCAATAATCTATATTGATAAGAGAAAGCTGTCGTTAGAGTCAAAAACATTTTTTTCATCAAAGCCACTTTATTTGTACATAAATAATTCTTACAAGAAGCCCCATCAGCCGTATTGGTTGATGGGGCTTCTTGATATATAGAATTGGGTGGCATATTTACGAATACGAGTGAATTAGACTAGCCCAAGCGAAGTTGCTACTATTACTGTAAGCAAGAGTTGTTCATTTTTTAAAAAATAAATATGTTAAAGTTAGTAAAGCATTATACTAACGAATGCGAGAACGTTATCCTGTAGCAAAGAGGAAAATGAATAGGGGGGCTTTAAGATGAATAGACGTGTGGTTATTACAGGTATGGGAGCTGTCTCTTCTTTGGGGTGCGGTGCAGACAAACTCTGGCAGTCAATCAAGCAAGGAAAGTCTGGCATCCGAAGAATTGAAAGGATTGATGTATCCGATTTGCCCACTCAAGTAGGGGCTGAGGTCAGGGATTTTGATCCAAGTCAGTTCCTTGAGAAGAAAGATATTAAAAGGATGGATCGATTTGCACAGTATGCTATCGCTGCCACTCAAATGGCAGTTGAAGAAGCAAAAATAGATTTTGCTAAAGAAAATAAAGAGCGTATTGGTGTGATTATCGGAACTGGTATTGGTGGTATAGAAACTATTGAAAATCAGCATAGCATGCTTTTGGAAAAAGGAACCGGCAGAATTAGTCCTTTTTTGGTGCCTATGATGTTGCCCAATATGGCTGCAGGACTTATTGCGATTAAATATGGTGTTAAGGGATTTACAGAATGTACTGTTTCAGCCTGCACCTCTTCGACGAATGCGATTGGTGATGCTTATAAAATCATTCAAAGAAATGCTGCGGATATGATGATTGCTGGTGGAGCGGAAGCAGCCATTACAAGATTAGCACTAGCTGGTTTTTGTGCAATGAAAGCCATGACAACCAATCTGAATTCTGCAACAGCTTCTAGACCTTTTGATCTAGACCGAGACGGATTCGTACTAGGGGAAGGTGCAGGTGCCCTTATTATAGAAGAACTCAATCATGCCTTACAGCGGGGAGCAAATATTATTGCAGAAATTGTGGGTTATGGTTGCACCAATGATGCATACCATATTACCGCTCCTTCTGAGGATGGAGAAGGTGCCGCCCATTGTATGGGGCTGGCGATTAAGGATGCAGGGATACAGCCTTGCGATATTGATTATATAAATGCTCATGGCACATCAACGCCATTGGGTGATAAAATTGAAACAAATGCCATAAAAACTGTTTTTCAGAAGTATGCATATGAGCTCGCGGTAAGTTCAACCAAATCTATGACAGGTCACTTATTAGGAGCAGCGGGGGCAATTGAGGCTATTATAACTGCAGCTACTCTTAAAGAAGGATTTCTGCCACCAACGATCAATTACCAGACTAAAGATCAGGAGTGTGATTTATACTATGTTCCAAACGAAGGGGAAAAGGCCACCCTATCCTATGCTTTGACAAATTCCTTTGGTTTTGGCGGGCATAATGCAACATTGGTTTTAAAAGCTTTTTAAGCTTGGGAGCTGGTTGAAGGCTATGGTAGATATGAAACAGATTGTGGCAGCATGTGTTAATTATATTGAGAACAATATCTATAATAAGATTAACTTGGATGATATTGTCCAGCAGTCAGGAATATCAAAATATCATTTGCACAGAATGTTTAAATCATTAACAGGTGAATCTTTGATGGAGTATGTTCAGTCAAGGAAGCTTTCATCTAGTATTAATGAATTGATTCATATAATATGAGAATTATTGACATTGCTTTAGAGTACGGCTTTGAGTATGAGCAGTCCTATATAAGGGCTTTTCGTAAAAAGTTTGGGCATACACCCCTAAAAGTACGCTTAGAGAATCTATCGTTTATCATAAAAGAAAAACTGAATATACATGATATTTTGTCTGTTAATAATTCAATTATATATAAACCATTCTTCGTTTATAAGCCGAAATTTTATTTGGTTGGTAATCAATATAAGATAGTAAGTAAATCAGGAGATAAGACTGCCAATAGCTACGGAAATAATTTTTATTATAATCATAAACAAAAAATTGTAAATGCAATCAATTCGGGAATATATTTTGGCATACAGACTGGAGTCGAAATGATGAGGGATATATTTATTATATGCCCTCTCTTCAGGTGCATGATTTATCCCAAATACCAGCAGGCATGAAGGGAATTACAATAGCAGCCCATAAATATGTGGCTTTTCGTTTTATTGGTTTTTTTCATCCCAATGATATTAATGGTAGGCAAGTAGGTCGATTATTAGTTCATATGTATTCCAAATGGATTTTTAAGTCAGGTTTTAAATTTGCCGATACGTTTCGATTTGAATATATCGATACTTCCTTATCAAAAGATAATTATTGTGAACTCGATATCTATCAACCTATTATGGAGAATGCCAGGAATGGTTTATCCTAGTTTAGGGATTTCTAAAATGAAGATATGGTTAGAGGGTATTATGAAGAGGATATCTGCGCCAGTGCACAGATATCCTCTTCTTGTACTATCGTATACACTTAAGTTCGCAAAAGTAAAAAAGGAAAGGCCATCGATAACTCCGAAAAGGTAAGTGTCCAGCAAACCAAAAAGGAGTGTATCATCGATGGCTTACCAAAATTCTAACTTGAAAAAATGCTAATGAAATTTGTTTCAGATGAAGATCCTATGCTAGCCATGCTCAAATGGCTGTGCGAAAGACTTATGGAAGTCGAAGTGGAAACCAAGCTTGGTGCCGAAAAATCAGAACGAGCCTCAAGCCGTCAAGGATACCGCTCAGGGTATCGGGTTCGCCGCTTCGAAACGCGAATGGGGACGATGTATTTAATGGTGCCCAAGATAAGAAACGGCGGCTATATCCCCTTCTTTGTAGAAGCCAAGAAGCGTTCCGAGGCAGCGTTGATGAATGTAATCCAAGAAGCCTATGTCAATGGCGTATCCTGAGTCCATCTCGCATGGTCAGGTTTCGGCGATTACCAAGGATCTGAACGATCAGGTCGAAGCATTTCGCAATAGGAAGCTTGAGGTTACCTATCCTGTCCTTTGGGTGGATGCCCTGTACGAGA
>JAQSXG010000294.1 GCA_029256785.1 Neobacillus sp. | reverse complement strand
CATCGTATAATTTGTGAAATAAACAGGCGCACCAACAGCTCTGAACATTCCTTCCACTACTTTGGGAGGGACTACCCCATAAACATCAATAAAGCGATCAATATCAATGTCTCCATTTTTTAATCCTTCTGTCCATTTTTCAGGTCCAATAACAGAAGTGAAATCGATTGGAACGGTAGCGACAATTAAGTTTTTTATTGGCTCTTCGGCAATCGATGCATAGATAGAAGCAATCGTTCCCCCTAAGCAATACCCCACCAATGAAATTTCAACTGCTGAAGAATGGCGAATTGCCCGTTTAACAGCTGTCCTCAAATATTTATCAATATAAGTATCGAGGCCAATATTTTTGTCTTCATAACCTGGTGAACCCCAGTCTAATAAATAGACATCATATCCCAAATTCGTTAGGCCTTCAATAACGCTAGTCTTTGGGGCAATATCTAGAATGTATGGTTTATTAAATAGTGAATAAACAAAAAATAAAGGAATCTCATATTTTTTATTTTTAGCAGGGTAATGCCATAATACCGACTTATTCTTTCTCCAAACTTCATTCCTAGGGGTATGGTTAACCTTTGGCTCCGGCTCACTTAAAAGCTTAAACATATGAGTCCACCGCTTCATTTCCTTCTCATAATCTAGCGCTGGAAATAAACTCTTTAATGGTGCATCTGTCGTCACGGTTCTGCCCCCGTTTCCTTATTATTTCGATAATCCGGTACCAGTTAATACCGGTTCTGCATTTTTGTCTTTTTCAATAAGTACTTTTAGCATCTCGAAATCTTGTTTAAAACTGCTTAATTTAATTAATTCAAGCTTCATTTCTTGGAGCTCATCACGTAATGCTGCTGAATCTGCCTGCTCCTTTTTTGATTTCACTAGCTCTGTTTTTAGTTGTTTTGTTAGTTTAATAATTTCCTTTGATACTTCGACAACACTTTCAATCTCTTTGCTTTGTGTCCGAACAGATTCCTGTAAATCCCAAATTTGTTCTTCAAGCGCTTCTATTTTTTCTTCTGTTTGAATGGTTAAGTTCGCTACATTAGCCACATCATTTTTCGTAGGCATGTTGAGCAAACTAGACATTGTTTCTTGATTCTTTCTTAATGTTTCTAAATAACGTGAATGTGCCTCTGTCCCAAATTTAGACATTTTTAAAAACTCACTATTATCCGTCCATAGGTAAATAAAATCGTTTATCTGCTTTTCCCATAATTCACTATATTTCTTGAAGGAATCATATGGGTCATAGGGTCTTTTAGTCGACATCTGCTTTCACCTCGGGTAAAGTTATGATTTTGTTGGTTCCGTTGCATTTCTCATATATTGTTGAAACGGAAAAATTGCAGATTTAACTTGATTTGTAAAAAGGTTTACAAATAATTTTTGATTTTCATAAATTACATTTGTTGTTTTCTTTACACTATCAATATATTTTTCTCTGCCTCTTCTTCTAAAAGAAATAACTTGTTCAACAGTTTCCAAGTACTTGTCAATCGCTTGTCCATTTGATATTGCACGAATCGGAGTGGCTAATATAGAAGATGTCTTCCTTTGTATATCATCAACTACTCCATTAATATCTTCATAAGATTTAATTGGGAGGAAATGCTGTAGAGTTGTTGTTGTCATTAATAATTCCTCACGTGCGCCTCTTTCCCATTGTTGAAGCTCTTTACTAAATTGTTCAGTTATTGCTTTGAAATTGTCTTGATTCCGTTTAACGCTTTCTACATAATGCTTTGTGGCGTTTAAGAATGCCTCATCACGGTCGTTTAATCGGTTTACCCATGCATCAAGTTCATCGAATCCAGCTTTCCATAAAAGCTCGTAGCTTGATAATTGAGCTACTAGGCCAGCTTCTACTTCATTGTTTTCTTCATTAATGTTTTTTACCATGTTTATTCCCTCCATTAAGTAAATAACTGTTTTAGTTCATCTAGTTCTTTTTCTAGTGTATTTAGTTTTTCTTGGCGTTTTTCTGTTCGTTCGTTTTCCAGGACAATTAGTAGTTCAGATAATGTTACTGCTAGTATGTTTAGTTGGATGTTGTTCTGTTTCTGTTTATTTGTGAGTAGATAGATGTTCTCTTCAAGGGTATCTAACTTTTCCTCTGAATCTACCATTTTAACTGCTATAGAAACAATCTCATCCTTGGTAGGAAGATTTAATCTTGTTAGCCACCTATTGGTCCACTTCCTGTGTTTCATGACCTGGTTTAGGTGGAAATCCATCGCTTTCCCAAATGCCTGTGTAAACGCTAGACAATTAGTATGTCTATGGATCGTTTGATTACATTTTTTTTCTAGGCTTTTATAAAACTCAACCATTTCTTGATGTATAGGTTCCATATAAACCTCTCTCATACCCCTATTTCGGTTAGGCATTTTCACTTATTGAACACTTGCACTTGTTCCGCCATCCACAACAAGAATATGTCCATATACATAATCTGAGGCATCCGAAGCAAGGAATAACGCTGGACCCTTCATATCATCATCAGAGCCAAAACGGCCCGCAGGTGTGCGCTCAAGGATTTTTTCACCTGAATAGTCAAGGATCATTTTCGCCATTTTTGTCGGGAAGAACCCTGGAGCTATTGCATTTACATGCACGTTATGTGGTGCTAACTTCACTGCTAGATCCTTTGTAAAAGCAATAACAGCACCTTTACTAGAAGAATAGCCGATTGCGTCCATTACGGATGGATCTTGCCCGCCTAGTCCTGCGATAGAGGCAATATTAATAATTTTGCCGGACTTTTGTTCCACCATGATTTTCCCAACTGCTTGGGAAAATAAAAAGACAGCTTTTAGATTAATGTCCATTACCTTATCCCATTTATCCGCAGGCATTTCTAGTGCTGGCGCACCCCAACTAACTCCACTATTATTGACTAAAATATCTATTCGGCCAAATTCCTTTACCGTCTCGTCAACAACATATTGAATATCTTCTTGATTGGACACATCACATTTTAATGCAAGTGAGCGGACACCTTTTTCTTTGAGGGTTTCACTAATTGATTGACAAGCATCGAGATTTCTAGAGCATACAACTACGTTGGCTCCTGCTTCTGCGTAGGCTACTGCAATTTGCTCGCCTAACCCTCTTCCTCCACCAGTAACAATCGCTGTTTTACCTTTTAAACTAAATAAGTCCTTCATGTTCATCTCTATTTTCTCCCCTTTCTATTAAACTCTTACCTTTGAAGACTCTTTATCCTTCAGTACTCTCCGGAGTAGTTTCCCTACAGAAGATTTTGGAAGTTCATCGAGTATTTCAACTTCCTTTGGAGCCTTATAGGGAGCAAGGTTTAGCTTGCCAAACTCTTTAATTTCTTCGGGTGTAAGTGTGTAACCCTCTTTCAGTTTGACACAGGCCTTAACCGTTTCTCCGCGGTAAGCATCTGGAACACCAATAACTAAGACCTCTTCAATTCCTTCTAGCTGGTAGAGTACTTCCTCAATTTCACTCGGATATACATTGTAGCCACTTGCAATAATCATATCCTTTTTACGGTCTATGATATAAAAATACCCATCTTCATCCATCGTCGCGATATCACCGGTAAACAACCATCCATCTTTCATCGTTGCAGCTGTTTCCTCTGGTAGTTTCCAGTAGCCTTTCATTACTTGCGGGCCTTTAATAATTAATTCCCCCGCTTCCCCAACTGGTGCATCAATAAAACCATCAACCGTTTCCTGTACAATTCTAGCTTCAGTACTCGGAACAGGGATCCCAATACTTCCATATTTCCGAGGTACAAATGGTGGACTAAAAATGGCGGTTGGGGCGGACTCAGAAAGGCCATATCCATTAAGAAGCATTGCATGC
This sequence comes from Neobacillus sp., assembly GCA_029256785.1. Classification (GTDB taxonomy): domain Bacteria; phylum Bacillota; class Bacilli; order Bacillales; family Cytobacillaceae; genus Neobacillus. Next base: position 4,682 of record JAQSXG010000294.1, on the reverse strand, counting down.
GTTCTCTTTTCAAAAACTTTGACCTGTTCCACAGGTAATGGTGCACCGCCACAACTGATGTAGTACATCTCATCAAACCCGCATTCTTCTAATCCTGGTTGACTGTTTAAGGCAAAAAACATCGTTGGAACGGCAGACATTTGGAATGGTTTTTCTCGTTTAACCGTCTCCATCACTTCTTTTACATCAAACCGCGGTAACACGATCTGATTTGCTCCCTCACGAATTCCAACAAGAGCTACACTAGAAAGTCCGTATACGTGGAACATTGGTAGAACAGTAATCATTTTTAAATTTTCAGGTTTGTAATCACATGGTTTATAGCTAAAGTCACCTACTTGATTGAAATTAGCTAGCAAATTACGGTGGGTTAACATCACACCCTTAGAATGACCAGTTGTGCCGCCTGTATATTGTAAGAGGGCAACATCTTCATAAGGGTCTATTTCCACCTCTGGGATGGTTCCCTTTTCCTGTATGAAATCATCGAAGTAATAATCGCCGGCAGCCAGGTCGAATCGTTCTCCTCCGAAACTGACAACAATCACATGTTTTAATGAGGTTTTGGACTGTACTGCTTTTACCTTTGAATATAGTGCATCGAGAACAACTATGTATTCCGAGTCAGAATTGTTTAATACATATTCTATTTCTCTTTCCACATACATGGGATTCACTTGGACAGTAATCCCACCTAGACGAAAGGTTCCAAAAAGTGTAAAGATGTAGTGTGGGGAATTGGGAAGCATAATAGATAATCGCTCCCCTTTTTTAAATCCTTTCTTATGTAGGGCTGCGGCAAATCTATCTGTCACTTCTTTGGTATCATTGTAACTCCATACATTGTTATAGAAAGTGAATGCAATTTTTTCTTTATATCGGTCTACCGCTCCTTGTAAAAAATCATAAAGTGAATGGTGTTCAATATTTACATGCTCGTCAATCCTCTGGTCATAAATTTTTAACCATGGTTTTGTCTGATATACCATTTAACACGATGCCTCCTTAAGATTTTTTATCTATTAATATTCTTTAAAAGAAAGGCTCTGTTATACTTGGCAGTTGATTTGCGCTCCAATCAACAGGTTCTAAAATCAACAGTATCCTTTAATAGAGCCAAAAGAAATTACCCTATAAAAAAATATCAATATAATTCAAATTATTGTAACAAATTGCATTTTTGTAAACCCTCCTTTTTCGACATTTTTCCACATTTTCTCAGGTCTTTTTTTGGTTAATATGCTACAAGCATTTCCCAACCCTGACATCATCCTTTTTCTTATAAATCCATCCTAAATTCAAATTAAAATTTTCACGAATTTTGTCGAAAAGTTTTAGAAAGTTCACAAAATTGTAATAATTTATTTCGACATTCTATTTTAAATAACAGATACCCAGTTTTACTCTCTTATGCAAAAGGTATTTTCATATAAGAACAAATGAAAGATTCGGTTTAGTATGGGTATATTAGACTATCACCTATTCAATTACTTGTTCTTTACTTGAACAAACTATCATATAATTTACAATCTTTAGTAGAAAAGGGGTTGTTTAGTTTGCCAATTACTAATGCAAACGGGATTGATTTGTATTATGAAGTCCATGGGGAAGGTGAACCGTTACTGCTAATTATGGGATTATCACTAACATCAAAATCTTGGTTTAGAACCATTCCCGCATTAAGTGAGAATTATCAGGTGATTGTTTTTGACAACCGTGGAGTAGGTTTGAGTGGAAAACCAAATACCCCGTACTCAATAGAGCTTATGGCTGAAGACACTCGGGCAGTTTTGGATGCAGCTGGCGTTGATTCCGCCCATGTTTATGGTATTTCAATGGGAGGGATGATTGCTCAAAGGCTGGCCCTAAAGTACCCTGACCGCATTCGTTCACTAATCCTTGGTTGCACAACATCTGGCGGGATAAATCATGTACAACCAAGTGCTGATGTCTCAATGCTCATGCTTTCCAGAGCCTCATCTCCCGCATCACCAGAGGAAATGGCTTGGGCGACCGCTCCCATACTCTACAGTCAATCCTTTCTTGAAAACCATAAAGACCTAGTTGCAGAAGATGTGGAAAGGAGAATTGAAATTCCTGTGCTTCCTTATGCGTATATGCTCCAGCTCCAAGCCTGTTTAGCCCATGATACGTATGAGGAAATAGATCAAATCAAATCACCTACTTTAGTCCTGCATGGTGATGCCGATAGATTGGTACCTTATGAGAATGGAGTAACTTTAGCTGAAAAAATTCCAAATGCTGAGTTTTTAACGATACAAGGGGCAGGTCACATTTATGTAACGGAAGCAAACGATTTAGTTAATGCGAAAGTACTCGAATTTCTAAAGTACCAATAATTATCAGAAAAAAATGCCGGATCACTCTAGACTCCGGCATTTTTCACTTGCACAGTATTAAGCTTTTACCTTAGAAAGTTCCTCGTCTCGAAGGACTCTTCTCAGCAATTTTCCAACGGAGGATTTTGGCAGATCAGCTAGTATTTCTACCTCTTTTGGTGCTTTATATGGAGCTAGATTCTCCTTAGCGAAACGGATAATCTCATCTTCAGTAAGAATATAGCCCTCTCTGAGTTTAATAAATGCCTTTACCGTTTCACCGCGATATTCATCAGGCACACCAATGACTATTGCTTCTTCGACTTCTTCCAATTTATAGAGAACTCCCTCAACCTCGCTCGGATAGACATTGAATCCGCTTGCAATTATCATATCCTTCTTGCGGTCGAGGATATAAAAATAGCCGTCTTCATCCATTTTTGCAATATCTGCGGTAAACAGCCAGCCATCCTTCAATACTTCCTCCGTATCCTTTGGACGGTTCCAATACCCTTTCATTACCTGTGGACCTTTAATAATTAACTCTCCGGACTCTCCTACTGGAACGTCAACATATTCACCAACTTCATTCTCACGAACAATTCTTAACACGGTACTCGGTACAGGAATTCCAATACTTCCATATTTTCTTGGTAGGAACGGCGGATTAAAGGCTACCGTAGGAGCTGCCTCAGAAAGACCGTAGCCATCTCTGAGTATTGTTCCAGTGATTTCTTCAAATGCCTTTGCTTGTTCAACAGGTAATGGCGCTCCCCCACTTCCTACATAATATACTTCATCAAATCCACTATCCTTTAAACTTTCTGGTTGGCTATTTAAAGCAAAATACATGGTTGGAACACCAGCAAAGAGGAATGGCTTTTCCCGCTTAACCATTTCCATTACTTCTTTAGGGTCAAAGCGCGGTAGGACAATCTGATTCGCCCCTTCCCGTATTCCGCAAAGAGCCACACTTGAGAGTCCGTAAACATGGAACATCGGCAAAACAGTGATCATTTTAAAAGAGTCAGGTATATTCTCACATGTGCTATAAACAAAATCACAAACTTGGTTAAAATTAGCTAAGAGATTGTAGTGTGTAAGCATAACACCTTTAGGGACACCCGTTGTTCCACCAGTATATTGTAAGATCGCTAAATCTTCATGCGGATCGATCTCTACTTCTGGTGTAAGAATTTCTCCCTTAAGGGCTTCTTCGAAATAATCGTCCCCTTCAGCAAGCACTATTCTCTCTCCACCAAAACTGACCACGATTACCTTTTTTAAAGAAACATTTGATTGGACTTTTTTTACCTTTGGATAGAAAGCATCCAAAGCTACCATGAACTTAGCCCCAGCGTCTTCCAAAACATATTCTATTTCTCTTTCCACATACATAGGATTCACTTGGACCGCAATCCCGCCTAAGCGGAATATCGCAAATAAAGTGAAAATATAATGTGGCGAATTTGGGAGCATGACCGCTATTCGATCACCTTTTTTAAAACCTTCTCTATGTAGTGCAGATGCGAGACGATCGACTATCACCTTTGTTTCATTGAAACTGAATACCTTTCCGTAAAAAGTGAATGCTGGTTTATCACCAAAACGGATAACAGCGCTTTCTAAAAAATCATACAATGACGCATGTTTTACACATACATGTTCGTCAACCCGAGAGTCATACCACTTTAACCAAGGCTTTTGCTGATAATTCATAATCGGATTCCTCCTTAATATCTTCTTAATACAATTTAAATTATTGTAATTTTCGAGGAGATTGTAAACGAGCGATTCTCGACACCGTTCAGCATATATCCAGTGTTTTTTAGATAAATCTAATAGCTAAAATCTTTCAATTGAACACCTTCTAAAATCAACAAAGAATCATGTCGACTTTTGCCAAATTTCAACCCCTCGTTCACAAAACGTTAACAGGTAAATGTGGCTACTTTTTGACTAATTTTTCTTACTAAACAATGGCAAAAAACCACTAAACATAGGAATGGACCATATTCCTTTGTTTAGTGGTTTAAATGGATATAATACTCATAGTAAAATCAATCGTTTTATAGGCAATAAAGAAGGTTCCTAAAGAGTAAATGGCTTCTATTATTCCGAAAGTAAATATTGAACTACCAAATATGAAAATATTAAAGAATAAAATATATTGCCCCACTGTAAGAGAAGACTTTCTACTAAACAGTATGGCTAACACCTCCGTTCCATCTAGGCAGCCACCAAAGCGAATAATTATACCAACACCCACGCCCAGTGTTAATCCACCAAAGATGATAACCAAGAAAGGAATGTTTGTTACAGCTGGAAATGGTTCAAGAAGGT
>JAQSXG010000293.1 GCA_029256785.1 Neobacillus sp. | reverse complement strand
TTCATAAACAACCACCGCTGAGCAAGTCGCTGTTTTCACACCATCTATGACCAATTGAGCCAATTTATCTGGGCTAGCTCCGAATTGCCATGCAGTTACAGATTCAGGACTTTCTTGATTCTGAGACTTCCAAAATTCATTCCAATATATCTTTGATGCCTCGTTCATACTTTTTCTCTCCCCCAACAAAAATATAGAATTACTAAAATAAATTATATCATTCGATTCAGAATTTCCCTTCCTATACCCTGTCTTTGAAATAATAATGTGGTAAAATTATGAAAAACAGTTACCGGAGGATTCTATGATTTGGTTTTTTCTGCTTGTCTTTCTATTTGCTTTTTTAATGGGGATTTTCCAGGTCCCTATCTGGATCATGTATGCCGTATTGGTTGTCGTCGGTGCTTTCTTCTTAGTTCGTAACCCGCTTCTATTTGGTAAAGATGCCGAAAAGGTCTTGGCGTACTTAAAAAAGTCCAAATCTCCACACTATCAATTTCTTTACCATTCTGTTCATAGGGATTTAGGGGCTGCTGAACAATTCATGGGGAAAATCCGCTCCAAAAAATTAAAACAAAACTGTGAATTAATGCTCTTAATGGAACAGAAAGAATATGGTAAAGCTAAAGCGCTTCTTTCAAAAATGGGTGAACATAAGACGAAGTGGTACGCATTGTCGGATATCGCGATTAATGAAGGCGACGTGGAATCATTCAAACATTATAAGGAGAAATTAACAGACACTTTTTTCTTAAGCATGTTGGAAGTCGATCAATTTGTATATGATGGAAAAAAGGAAGAAGCAATTGCACTGCTAGACCGTATTATTCCTAGACTAAGGGGATATAAATTACTCTCGGCCTATCAGTATCGAGAGCAGATACTTGAAGGGAGAATCTGAATTATCTGTGTGAACACAGAATAAAAACCAGTCCACTTTTTCTTTAAAGGGTTCCGTTTTGAGGTGCATTATTCATTATTGACAAAGGAATTGACTCTTACATTGACAATGTCATATATCATGATTACGAAGGGATAACAGTAATAGTTTCATTATTATTTATTCTGTTAACCTCCTCATTCAATAAAAAATATGTATTTTCATTTTTCCCGAAATGGCAGTCAAATTTACATGTTTATTAACCTGGTGTGGATGTTATTGGAACAATAGAAAAGAGCCCCGGAAAAGACTCTTTAACAGTTTTTCAACAATAAGGTTATTATTTCTTATTACCCCTTATGAATCTTAGATGCCATGGTAAGAAAAAAGCATAAGCAATGAAGTGAATAGGAGTTGACCACAAATTATTGTAGTTTTTCATTAATCCTACTTTGGTAGTTCCGTATTCGAGTATAAGCGAAAGGATTACAAAAAAGATAACCAAGACCCATTTCTTTTCTTCCTTATAAACGTTTAAATAAATAACAGCCAAACAGGATGGTATGATACCGAAAAGGGTAATCTCGGGTAATCCCTCTTTTTGTGGGTCACCTAGGTCGAAAATGTCTAAAGGAACTGCTGTCACCATATCAACCATCCATAATATATAACCAACTATTCCAAATGTAATATAAATTTCTCTCCAGTTAATCCTTCTTTTTGGCATAAAAATCACAATTAAAAGTACGACTACACTCAGAATTGCTGGGTACCACCAACCTTGAGTTAAAGAAAAATCTGGCTGTTTCACATTACTCCTCCGTTTTACTAAAATTTATAAGTATAGGTATTATGTGTAATTTTTTTACCTCTATACCAAAGAGTTTTACTCCCATTTTGCATAAATGGCCACTGGGACGGTATATTAGGTCTTGTTGGTGCCCCATACTACATATAAGGGTGCTTTTGTTAAAGAAAAAGATATAGATTCTAGTGTCAATAAAAGCTCCGTAAACCCGAAAAATGGCTTGCAAAACTGATGTCAGTTTGCAAGCCATTTCATTGCCATTTATATGATATGGACCTTTAAGTTTTTTCTTAGTGGACTGTTTTTTCCCCCAACGATTCTTTAAGGAAGGATGTTAAGTATTCAACATTGGTGATTTTCTTGTTGCATTCAGCGCTATCATAGCAAATATAGTTTCCTATTGCTTTATAGTAATCAGGATTTTTCACCTTTTTCTCCTTGGTAATCGTCGAGATAAAAGCAACCTGACCAAATCGATTACAGAAGGAACAGCTATTATCCTTACTACTTATCGTATACTTGCATTCAATCCCAACCATTTTTCCCTCTAATTCATAGACAATAAACTTCTTATTTGAACTGATATCCACCCAACTTAAATATGTCAGGTGGTTATGATTGATCTTGTCTAAGTCAGGGAGTTTTAATTTTTTATTTTTGGGAAACATTTTTTTCAATTGTGCTTCCGTTACCGTTGGAAATGGTATTAGATAGTCATAAAGTTGCTTTATGTATCTGTCAAATTCCTGGTCAGCTTTTAGCGCAGAAAGATCTAACATCTCTTTTTGCTCTTTGGTTGCATTTGGAAAAAGTTCCATTATTTTAGCGTTTGCCAGATCCTTTGCAGCTTGGATTACATTAGGGGCAGCATTCTTTTTGTAGCTATCTTTAATCAGGGCTACCTGCTTTTGGATAATATTTAAGTTAGCATTCTTCATATACTTTACGCTCATCCTTACACACTCCTTACCTCTATATTAATAAATTACTCACGCTGGGTAAATGTAAACAATAACTTAGAATTGTTCTTTACATAAAAAAACACGGAAAAATTATCCGTGCTTTGAATAGACTATTTTTTTGATCGTTTCGATGGATAGAAAATATTTATCGGCTAAATCCTGTATACTTATGCCACTCAGGTAAGCACTTTTTATATTGGCATTGCGCTTATCTAGACGCGTTCTTCCACCACTAATGGTACCCCATTTTCGATAAGTGGGTTCAGGTTTAGGAATATAAATCGTTTCCCCTTGTACATATTTTTGGATTTCCAAAAGTAGTTTTTCAGGTAAAATGTTGTTTGCATTTACATATTTCAAGTCTGCCAGCCCCTTATTTTTTAATCAATTCAATAAGGTGCAAAGCCAAGAAATGAAATAGGCGATAAGAATTAATTTAGTTTTGCCCCACGCAAAGTATCGCCCGTTCCATATTAGGCTTTGCATGAGTGGCAGAAGTACCAGACAATCTCGAAGGATTCTCCAAATGTACGCACCCCCTTCATGGGTTTATTATAACAAAAAATAGACCATGAGAGAATCATGGTCCCTGTAAAAGGAGCCTGACCCCTTTTCTCGATATTTCTCCTATGAAATCATTTTTTCGGATGCGGAATGAATCTTCCAGCCTGCTTTTGTCTTTATCAAGATCATTTTTCCATAAAATATAGTTTGTTCCCGATTCGAACCTAGATGTAATAGTTTATAGTCAATAAAAGCATTAGCGGTACTTATTTGTTTAATTTGAAATTCTATTTCGGTTATTTGACCAAAATCTATCATGTTTTTTTTTATAAATTCTCTATCACCATATGTCTCTTTAATGAAATAGTCACTTAATGTTTTGATATAACTCTCCGGGTCTTTCCTATTCATAGAGCTAATCATAGAGTAAATGGTAAGAGTGATCTCACTCTCTGCCGTTTTGTCAAAACCTGTAGTGAACAGAATAGATAGTAGGCTAAAAGCAAGCAGGAATTTTCTCATTACATAGAAACAGACCTTTCAACCGATACGATAATCTTTCTTTTACTTCGTATTATTCCCTATTTTTCCTCCACTAATCTTTTCTGTTTTGCAGTTATTTTATGGCTTTTGGTTTTCTAAACATAAAATATCAAAACAGATTTCATAGTATCTAATTACCTATATTTGGATAATATAGGAGTAACTTACATGAGAAATAACATAAGAAAGGAGGCAACTGACTTGGTTCTAACAAATCCGATAAATGTTTCCGAAGCAGGGTCACTTTGGCAGACCTATCAAGAAAAAACCCTGATTATGAGGTTTTTGGAATACTTTATTGAAAAAGCGGATGATCCTCAGGCAAGAAATATTTTGGGCGGGTTGTGGCAGGAGCTCAACTTTTATGTGCGAGAGATGGAAGATCTTTTTTCCGAACAAGGCATGGCTGTACCTGTTGGATTTACATCCGAGGATGTTCATTTGCAGGCTCCTAAATTATATGACAATGGTTTTGATATATTGTTTGTACGAGTTTTAAAGGAAGTAAGTATGGGACTTTACACTCTCGGTATGAATATGACATACAACAAGAAGGTAATGGCGATTTATGAGGGGCTAACCACTGTTACTCAAAAAATCTATAAGCTTTCAACCTCTTATTTACTTGAAAATGGGGTTCTCTCACTACCTCCAAAGGTAACATTGCCTTTAAAAAATGAAATGATAAAAAGTAAAGAATATAAGGATGGTTTTAAACTTTTTGGTGAAAATAGACCTCTAAATTCCCTTGAAGTTGGGATCATCCATCACAATCTTGAGGTTAATAATATTGGAATGCAGCTAATTACAGGTTTTGCACAATGTGCCCAAAACAATGAGGTAAAGCAATATTTTCTAAAAGGGATAAAACTTGCTAAGAAGCAGGTTAAAGTGATGGAAGAACTTCTTCTAGAAGGAGATGTTCAATTATCTGCGACCTCTGGGGCTACAGTTACCACATCTACCATCCCTCCTTTTTCAGATAAGTTAATGATGCATTGCATCTATATCCTAAATGGATTTGGTCTTATAGGTGCTGGTACTGGTGGTTTTTTTAGTTTAAGAAATGACTTAGCCGTGAAAACTCTATTGATAGCAAAAGATGTGTACTCCTTTGCCCAAGAAGGAATTAACATTAAAATTAAAAACGGGTGGTTCGAGGAACCTCCGCAAATGGAAGACCGCTCACAGATTATCAACAATGGAAAATGATTATAGGGATAAAAAAACCATCAAATTCACCTGCAATTTGATGGTCATTTTTACATTTTGGTAAAATTCATTCGCTACCACGGCATACGCCTCTTTAATAAAAGTCTCAATAAAGCTCCTCATTAATTATATTCATTCGCTAAACTAGCCTTTACTTCGCTTGTAGAATTACTTGATTCCTTCTTCCAGAACAATGTAATAACGATTCCTAGAACTAATATCACTGTGGCAAAATAGTATGGATAGTCAATATCTATATCAAATAATATCCCCCCAATTATCGGTCCACTAATGTTCCCTAAGCTAGTAAACATAGAGTTCATTCCACCTACGAAACCTTGTTCGTTCCCGGCGATATTTGAAAGATAGGAAGTAACGGCTGGGCGGAATAAATCGAAACCAACAAAAACAATAAATGTAACAAGTAAAATAGAAAAATAGGAATGAACGACGGTCATGAGATAGACAAGTAAAGCTGATAATATTAAGCTGTACCGAATCAGTTTAATTTCACCCCAATTACGTGTAAGTCTATCAAATAAAAAGACTTGTGAAACTGCACCAAAAATTGCACCACCTGTGATAACAATGGCGATATCGGATGGTTTAAACTGAAATTTGTGATCTACAAATAGACTAAAGAACGATTCGAATGCTGCTAAACCAAATGAAGCAATAAAAATTAATATAAATGGAAGGAAATATTTTGGTGCCATAATACGTTTGATACCGATCCTACCATCTGGAACATGTTCATCTTTAACTTCCTTACGATCTGGCTCAGATAATAAAATAATAGAAAGTATAGCCGCAATGGTACCAAGTGCTCCTGCAAAGTAGAATGGTATACGTGTTCCATATTCTGCTAAGAATCCACCAATACCAGGGCCAATGATAAATCCTGTACTAATGGCAGCGGACATATAACCGAGTGCTTTTGGACGCGTATCAAGCGTTGTAATGTCAGCAATAAAAGCTGTCACCGCAGGCATGATGAACGCAGCACTCACACCTCCTAAAATGCGAGAAACAAATAACACCTCGATCTCTCTACCGATCCCAAATAAAAACTCGGAGAAACCGAAAATAAATAAGCCGATGACAATCATAATTTTTCTGCCGAATTTATCTGCTGCTTTCCCTGCAAATGGTGATGCAATTAATTGAGCAATTGCAAACGCTGCAGTTAAATAACCAATTGTTGTTCCAGTAATACCCAATTCATTCATCAGCGTAGGTAATACTGGAATTACAAGACCAATTCCC
>JAQSXG010000292.1 GCA_029256785.1 Neobacillus sp. | reverse complement strand
TATTTTGGCTTTCTATATTTCCATCGTTTTATCCCGGTTAAGTTTTTCTCTGAGTTTTTAGCTTCATTTATTATCGGCTTATTTGCATTAATTTTTGTGAAAACAGGACTAGGGAACCAGTTAGATAAAATTATTATTGGTTCTGTTATGACCTTAGTACCAGGCTTGCTAGTTACAAATGCAGTCAGAGATTTAATGGCCGGTCACCTAGTATCAGGCTTATCAAAGGGTGCAGAAGCAATGCTAACGGCCTTTGCTATCGGCTCTGGAATTGCAGTTGTACTATCATTTTTGTAAAAAGGAGCTAGCAAAATGGATATTTTAGGACAGGTAATCACCAGTTTTATTGCAACGGCTGCCTTTGGCGTTATCTTCAACGCACCCAAGGAATCATTAATTAAATGTGGGCTTGTCGGGATGGGCGGTTGGCTTATTTATTATGTAACCGAAGATTATATGGGAAATGCAATAGTAGCTACACTTGGCGCTACAATTTTTATCGGAGTTGTCAGCCAAGAGTTTGCGAAATTCTATAAGACTCCATTAATCATTTTTAGTGTCGCTGGAATTATTCCGCTAGTTCCAGGTGGGCTTGCCTATGATGCCATGCGGCAATTTGTTGTGGCTGATTATGATTTAGCCATAGCCTTAAGTGTAAAGGTAACTTTGCTATCTGGATCCATTGCCTTTGGTCTTGTTTTTTCTGAAGTAATTAACCAGTTAATCAGAAAGTTTACGAATGGAAAACTGAAAACACGACAGCTATAGAGGATTAAAAAATGGTAATAAAATTGGACGAAGGCAGAGGATTCAAGATCCTCTGCCTTCTTTTTGCTTTCGATCCGTTTGGGATCGCACTATTGTAACTTGTGTATGGTTGCTTGTTATATCATCCATCGCAAGGTAAAAATTTATATATAATTAATGGTTATAAAAGACCAATTTGCCGCGGTTACTCTTCCACCTGATGGTTTTATACCTAAACGATGTAAGCCCTACCTCTCTTACATCCTTACGACTCCTAAGCCGATCCAGTGTGAATAAGTTTTACTTTTAAAACATAAGTAGAATGCCAGAAAAAAATTCTACCATTGCGTTCTCGTTAATTACAAGTTACATAAATCTAAAGCACATTTACTTATAATAAGCTTTACTCACCCATTTGTCAACATGTTCTTGAAAATTTGTAAAATACTTCAAAAAACACCTTCCGACTAATAAAGGGATTTATGAATAAGAAATAGAAATATAATGAAAAAGAATGATTCGGGGGGATAGTGTGATGAAGGGGTTTGTTTATAAAGAGTATGATGGTTTGGGGCTTGCGAAATTGATGAAAAAGAAAGAATTACATCCTAAAGAAGTTCTCCAAGAGGCAATTAAAACGATTGAAAAGCATAACCCGAAACTAAATGCAGTTATTAATAAATTTTATGAGAAAGCAGAACTGATGGTAGATCAAGTCGACTTAACAGGAAAATTTGCCGGTGTGCCTATGCTTGTTAAAGATATCGCCCAAGAAATAGAGGGGGAACGGATCTCGTTAGGTTCGAAGGCTTATCAAAACTATAAGGCAAAAGTCGATTCGAATTACATAAAAAATGTGAGGAAAACAGGAGCGATTTTCGTTGGTCAGACAAACGTTCCTGAGTTTGCATTAATGGGAATCACCGAACCGAAACTTTATGGACCTACCAGAAATCCATGGAACACCGAGCATACACCAGGTGGTTCTAGCGGTGGATCGGCGGCTGCGGTTGCCAGTGGAATGGTTCCGATAGCCGGGGCGAATGATGGAGGCGGATCTATTCGTATTCCAGGTGCTTACTGTGGACTATTTGGAATGAAACCCACTAGAGGCAGAACGCCGGTTGGTCCATTTTATGGCAGGTACTGGCAAGGTGCATCGGTCGACTTGATTCTTTCGCGTTCCGTTCGGGATAGTGCCGCCATGCTAGATGCTATCAGTGTTTATGAAAAAGGAGCAGCATTTCATGTTCACCCATTCCAAGGAAGTTATCTTGAACAGGTACAAATTCCGAGGGATAAAAAGCTTAACATTGCATTTTCTGTCCAATCACCACTTGGAACGACAGTTGACTCTGAATGCAAAGAAGCCGTATTAAAGACAGCCAAATACTTAGAATCTCTTGGACATAATGTAATAGAAAAAGATGCCCCTGTTAATGGTAAAAAATTATCTCATAGCTACCTAACGATGTATTTTGGTGAAGTAGCCGCGGTGTTAGCATCACTTAAAGAAGTCCTAGGGCGTAAAGTCCAAATGAGCGATGTCGAAACGACAACTTGGATTTTAGGTTTAGTAGGCAAGGCAACCTCTGCAGAGGAGTTTGTATTAAGCATAAGAGAATGGGATATAGCTGCTATGGCAATGGAGGAATTTCACGAGACCTATGATCTCTATCTCACTCCAACAACGGCTATGCCCCCGGCAAAGATAGGCGAACTTGACCCTAGTTCATCTGAAACGAGGCTAATGCAGGTTGCTGGAAAACTTGGGGTGGGTGGAATCCTAAAGAAAATAGGCATTGTTGAGGAAGTTGCTGAAAATAATTTAAAAAGAACACCTTTTACCCAGCTAGCAAACCTAACAGGACAGCCAGCGATAACAATCCCCCTTCACTTAAGTAAGGAAGGACTACCTGTGGGTGTTCAGTTCATGACAGCAAAAGGAAAAGAGGATTTATTGTATTCATTTGCAGGTCAGCTTGAACAATCAGACTTATGGGTTCCGGTTCAAGGGAATCAGTTTTTTCAGGAAGCATGAGAGAGGAGTGGCTCAGATGATATTCTTTCGAAGACTTATACTAACAGCATCTCGTTATAGATATCGAACCGTTCTCCTTATTACGGTTCTTTTCATTGTCATAAATTCTGAGATAATGAGGCGGATAGAGCCTAATACCTTTGATAATTCCTTGCATGCCATTTGGTGGATTCTTACGACAATGACAACTGTTGGTTACGGAGATGTTTCGCCTGTAACTGAAGCGGGTAGGGCATGGGCGATGCTTGTCATTTACACGATAGGAATTGGCCTTTTTGGAATTGTAATTGGAATTATTATTGATGCTGTTTCGCAATTCAAGAGAAACAAGGAGGAAGGAAGAATGGCATTCAAAGGTAAAAATCATTTTGTAATTATAGGATGGACCACCAAAAGCAAAAATACGATTAGTGAGCTTTTTTTAGGAGAAGAGTCAACTGAAATTGTGTTGATTGATGAGTTTGAGAAGACACCATTTGAGCACGAACGATTTCATTATATTCAAGGAAGCCCCACAGATATAAACATATTAAAAATGGCCAAAATTGAAGATTCTAGGGCGGTTTTACTGTTTGCTGCAGAGGGCATTACCAATCCAGATTTAACAGATGGAAAAACACTCTTAGTTGCCTCCTCAATTGAAAGATATGATGAAGGAACGGATAAAAATATTTATACCATAGCAGAAATATTAAATGAAAGACATGTCGATAATTTCAAACATGTGAAAGTAGATGAGTTTATTTTATCCAATGGTTCTGTATCTAATTTGATGGCAAAGTCCGCCCAAACAAAAGGAGCAAGTCATCTCTTCACGCAATTGTTAAGTCAAAAGGATGGAGATAAAGGAAGCGATCTTTGGGAAGTAAGCTTGAAGCCAGAATGGAGAACCTACGGTGATGCATATGAGAGTTTGAAGGAAAAGGGTGCACAACTGATTGCTGACCGCAGTGATTTAAATATTTTAAAAAAATGGAATGAACCCATTCCGAAAGAAGCGAGATTATTAGTTATTTGTGATAAACATACATATCAAAGTCTGTAGAAAAAAAACGCATCAGTTTGATGCGTTTTTTAATAAGTTAAGCTTCCTGCAATGACAATCCCAATTGAAATAGATAAAAGCATTAAGAAAATGCCGACTGCCTGATTATCTTCCTCGATACTTTGATTGACATTAAACCGCGGGGTGAGCCATTCAGCAAGATAAAAGACAATAATCTGTGCAACAATTCCAATTGATCCCCATAAAATCATATCGATAAGCGAAATGGAGTTAGCAAGAGAAGAATACAAAACAATCGCTAGACCAAGAAGTCTCCCGCCGAGAACAAAACTCGCTGCTTTATTCCCTTTTGCCATTAAGGAAAATTCCTTAACCTTTGTTGTTATTTCCATCAAAAAGAGACCAACCAATAGTAAAACAAGTGAAACGGCTAAATATAACAAGAAATTCGTCATTCTCAATCCCCCTCTTAAATAAAATTTAACTCGTTAGTAGTTAAATGTCTTTTCCTAGACCTACAGGTAAAAAGTAGGATTCGTTACCTGTGATTCGCCCTCCTGCTCGAATTCCAATCCCGCTCGGTTTTCCAGCTATTAGAAATGAGCCCAACACATACGACAGTTCTTCCATTCCCTTTTCTGTTTCTAAAGTAGTAATAGGTAGAGGAATATATTTTTGGTAAACGGGAAGCTCCTCTTTGTATGTTTGAAAGGAATTTTGAGATGTAATCTTCGTGTCTTTATCATATATGGTAATAGTGTCCCCTTCTCTGCCAAAGGACGGCTTTTTGACAAATGAACTATTCCCCCAAAAAACGTCAGGTTCAAGGTAAGTTGGCAACATGTAATCTTTAATCCATTGTTGTTCTTCTATTGAAAAAAATGCCCCTTCCTCTGCTAATCCCCAAATTAAACACTGAATGGACTTTGGCTGAAGAAGAAAGGCAGAAACAGGATTTACAATAGAAAGCTTCCCTTTCTGTACAAGTTGCAAAAGTTCAATCCCGATTCGATCCCCAGATACTGTGTCTTGGTCATTTATTAAGTGTTCAAGAGGATAAGTTTGACGGTATAACACGTCAATAGGTATTCCATCAACATCAATCAAGCCGTCATCAGTAATTCTGAGTTGTGAAATTGGAAGGATTTGATTTTCTACCTTACATAACTTGCTCAAATAATGAGTGGTATTCCAGTCCTCAATATGATCGTTATGTGCGGTAAATACAACATTAGCTGAATTTTTCCCTTCTGTTGCATCAAGCACAGCTCTTGTAATACCGGATGAAAGTAGACGTTCCTGATTGTTGTTTGGGTTAAGGTATCCAAATTCAGAGCAAAGCTTTTCATTTATCCGGAAACATTCAACAATAAAAGTTGGTGTGTCACTATTAAACTCCAGCATTTTAACACCATCCCTCGTCAATGCAAAATCAAAACGAGAGATGACTGTCTCAGGATAGGTGGTCTTCATCCTGAGAAAAGGCAGGCTTGCAGCTGGAAAACCAAGCTCAAGGAGATGTTCATCTGTAAGGCTGCGCAGAAGGCGTGCCGTTTTAAAAAAGACCTTTCCCAATTTTTCAGTTACTTCTTGTAGTAATTGATGTGTTTTTTCTGATATTGGAAAAATATTATAGAGACTATATTCAGTACCATATAGATTTGACCAAAACTCTGGGTATTTTGAGTAAAATTGCTTCCGATCCTGTTTGTAAGTGACCATTATTCCTTAGCCTCCAAATCCACCTTTTGAGCCACTGCCAAATCCACTCTTGAAACTGGATGAGGATTTATAAGATTTATATGATGAAGAGTTCAATAGGGCAGATTTGCTTCGATAAAACATACCTCCGTAAAAAAAGTGACCATAATGACTCGAACGGGTATCATCACATTGCCAAACGCCTTCTTCATCATCCCAATCCCAATCGGAACATCCTGTATCGTCTGGTTTAGGAGGCAAATCCTGTGAACAACCGGCTATGGTTCCGGCCACAAGAGAAGTAAGAACACCAGTTATTAACCATTGGGTTTTCTTCATCTTCTCACGCTCCTTTTTTTGTTATATATTTATTATAAAAGGAAACTTCAGGAAAACAATATTAAAATAAAAGATAAAGGAAGAGGGATGAAAATGAAATTGGAATATCGACTGGATGATGAGTTTAACAAATATCCTGCCCTTTGGAACTATCCCAACATTACACCCTCCGAGGCAACTGCTCGAATGACCTGTGAATATTTTGTAAAAGATGGTGAAACGTATCAGGTTACAGGAACGGCCAAGGATCCCGATGGGACAGCAGTATTATTTGTAAAAAAGGAAAATTACTCCCCTGACCCCACAGATATAATATATTCTCATATTGGTTTCGAAATACGTGAACT
>JAQSXG010000291.1 GCA_029256785.1 Neobacillus sp. | reverse complement strand
AATTAACCACTGCGTATGCGAGGGAGTTCTGATGAAAAAAGTAAATAATGAGTGGACAACTTTCTTGCATAAGTTTTTCTCATGCTTCGTTACTGAATGGAAGTCGAATTACTCCGATCCTGATATTCTCGACGGTACCCAGTGGAAACTAAAAATTGTGTTCGAAGATAATACAACGATGGAATGGTCTGGTAGTAATGCATACCCGCCACATTTGCAATCGTTTTTATCAACTTTTCATAAATTTGTTTCTAAAGAGATCAAGTAAGATGTGAGGTGTAATCATGGAAGGGAATAGTTATTTCGAATGGACCGATTTTTATATTAAGCTTGCAGACAAGCTCCTGACTTATAAGGAGAATCGACCGGAGTTATTGAAGATTATTAAGAGGATCTATGAATCATTAAATATGAAGTATCCCTTTACCGATAACGAACAACCCCTTGATGACATCTGCCCATTTACCGTCTTCGGTATGTTCAACAAGGGAATAACAGATGACAATCGTATTGCGATCATCAAGTCTCTTTGCGATAAGTTCGAAATCACTGCTGATATACCCAAAACCTTTGATGGAATACCGGTTTTAAATAACATGAAGGCCTGGTTCTTTCAATATAAAGCTTATAGACAGCCAGATGATATTGATAACCTCTGGGACGTGTTTGAAGCAGCCATTCATTATGCTGACAATCCTAAGGACGTTAATAAACGTTCCCTTATCATTTGTTATGACAAAGTCCGGAAGCAGCAAGGTATTAAATGGAATATTACCATGGGGTTATACTGGGTAAGACCGTTTCATTACCTTAACCTCGATGAAAGAAACCGAAGCTATCTTCTCGGTGCCGACAATCCTATCGCCGCTGAAATCAGAAACATATCCAATTTGAAACAGCTGCCAGGTGCTAATACATATCTCGAATTAGTGGATGCCTGCATTGCATTCTTTGCAAATAGCCAATCTCCGTTCAAAAGCTTTCCAGAGCTCTCATTTAAGGCATGGAAAACCTCTATCGAAAACAATCAAATAAAGAAATCTTCCAGCGCTGGCTTTTTAAAATGGTTCGCTCCTATAGTAAATGCTCTGAAAGAGCTTGGCGGCTCTGCCACACCTGATCAAGTACGACAACAGATTATCTCCGATTTGAATCTGCCGGATGAGATTATAAACGAAACGCGCGGCAAGAACCAAGGTAAGAAATTTGATAACGATGTAGCTTTCGCGCGGAATTACTTGGTATACGAAGGCTATATCGATAAATCAGTCAGAGGCGTCTGGGCTCTGACCGAAAAGGGATTTGCTGCGCCTATCAATGAGGAAATAGCAAACGAGATCTTTGTTAAGTGGGTAGAGATTCTAAGAGAGCGGCAAAGTATTTCGGAAGAACTTACTGATTCTTCACGGGACAAGAACGAAATCCATTACTGGATGTATGCTCCCGGAGAAGGTTCTCGCCTTTGGGGAGAGTTTTATGAAAAAGGTATTATGGGAATAGGTTGGGACGAATTGGGCGACCTGGCGCAATATTTTTCGAAAGATTCAATGAAGCAGAAAATGAAGGAGCTGTACGGATCTGAATATTCATATATGAACTCCGCGCTTGCAACATGGCAGTTTGCAAACGAAATACAAGACGGAGATATTGTATACGCGAAAAAAGGAACAGCTAAGCTTGTTGGGCGGGGTATCGTTGACTCTGGTTATATCTATGATGCTAAAAGGGGCGAGTATAATCATATACGAAAAGTCCGTTGGACTCACAAAGGAGAATGGGATCATCCCGGTAAAGCGATAACAAAAACACTTACTGATGTTACTTCCTATACGGACTATGTTCAACAATTAGAAGCGCTCTTTATCGGTGAGGATGATTCTGATTCAGGTGAAATTATTGAAATCAAATATGATGATTACTCCGACGCTGATTTCCTTGGTGAAGTCTTTATGGACGCAGATCGATATGAGGTCCTTGTTAATTTGTTACGGCTAAAGAAGAATATCATTCTGCAGGGAGCTCCGGGTGTAGGCAAGACGTATGCAGCCAAAAGGCTGGCTTATTCCATAATGGGTAAGAAAGATACTAGCCGGGTTATGATGGTACAGTTTCATCAGAGTTACAGTTATGAGGATTTCATTATGGGTTTCCGCCCTTCAAAAGAAGGTTTTGAATTAAAACCCGGACCGTTTTACGACTTCTGCAAGAAAGCTCAGGATGATAACGAGCGTGAATACTTCTTTATTATTGACGAGATAAACCGCGGTAATTTAAGTAAAATATTCGGGGAGTTACTTATGCTGATTGAAAGTGATAAACGGGGCGAAAAACTAAGGTTACTCTATTCAAATGAATTGTTCTCCGTACCGAAAAATCTTTACATTATAGGAATGATGAATACTGCAGATAGGAGTTTAGCTATGATCGACTATGCCCTGCGCAGAAGGTTTGCTTTCTTTGAGATTGAGCCTGCTTTTTATTCGCAAAGTTTTATGGCATTAATGGACAAGGCGGATCACAGCAAGTTTTACGCTCTAGTTGACCAAGTCAAGGCACTTAATGATTTCATTACAAAGGATGAATCGCTGGGTTCCGGATTCAGGATTGGCCATAGTTATCTTTGCACAGATCAAGAAGTTAATGATGCTTGGTTGGAGTCAGTTATTAAGTTTGAGTTAATTCCCCTCATTAACGAGTATTGGTTTGACGAGCAGTCCAAAATTGACCAGTGGACGAAAAGATTGTATGGAGCCTTAGATGATTAAGATACAGAACATATATTATATGCTTGCCTATGCCTTTCAAATCCTCAACGAAGATAGTTATTCAAAAATCGCCGCAGAGGAATTTGATCATGCTAGTGATCTCTTGGCCGCAATATTAAGTAAAGGCATATCAAATCAAATAAAAAGGGGCTTGGGGAGGGAATATCTCAGCAAAGTTGACTCCCTTAGTTCTCCTGCGGGTAAAATAGATGTCTCTGCCTCTGTAAAGCAGCGCTCAGTACAAAATAGGAAGTTAGTATGCGAGTTTGATGAATTCACCGAGAACGCATATATCAACAGAATACTCAAGACAACAGCATTATTATTAATTCGCTGTCCTGAGGTATCTTTGAAGCAGAGGCAGGCGTTAAGAAAGGTGCTACTATATTTTCATAACATCGACGTTATTGATCCAAATCAAATCAAGTGGACAAGCATTAAATATAATCGTAATAACGCAACTTATAAGATGCTACTCAACCTTTGTTATATTATCATTGAAGGTATGTTATTATCAGAGCAAGCCGGAACCAAAAAATTATCCCGTTACATAGATGACCAAAGAATGCATAGTCTCTATGAGCGTTTTGTATTGGAGTATTATAAAAAGCACTATCACGAGCTTCGTGTATCCGCTCCACAAATTCCATGGAATGTGGATGATGGCATAATAGACTTTCTTCCGTTGATGAAATCCGATATCACAATTGAGTATTTGGAAAAGACGCTTATCATTGATACCAAATACTATCAACACACGATGCAGACCAATGACCTTTTCAATAGCAGAACGATACACTCGAACAACTTATATCAGATCTTCACGTATGTCAAAAACCGTGACATAACAAACCCAGGAAAAGTCGGTGGAGCTCTTTTATATGCCAAGACAGACGAGGATATCACACCTGATAATGACTATCGTATGGGAGGCAACCAGATCAGCGTCAAAACACTCGATTTGAATACAGATTTTTCTCAGATAAAGTCTCAACTAAATGATCTTGTCAGTAAATTCTTCGGCTTTACCGTAAAAGATCAAGAGCTCATAGATGAAATGGCGTCATACCTGGCAATCTTTGAGTTAAACGATTTTGGTTCGGAGCACATAATCGAGATCGAAATGCAAGAGACCATGATTTCAAGGGGCTTTGTCGATCTTTGGGAAGACAATCTTGATAAGTATAAGATTAAGGATATCAGAATTGAAGATCCCAGATCATATCAGCCGGCGATTGATCAGGCTGATCTAGTGATGATGAAGATTCTAATCTCATATTATCATCGAGGTATTACGCATTGGTATGAAACAAGCCTATTCAATTATAGGAAATTCTTTATTTATGCGATCAAAAGATTATTATCACTCATATAAAAAACTACTCTCTAAGCAGGAGAGTGGTATTCTGTTCATATTTTTGGCGAATACGAAATGATTTTCTAACCATCAATATTATATCCGGGTTAGAACCCAAAGCATTTTTTCTCTTCTTCCTTCGACCGCTAGTTCCTTTCTTGACTTCCTAAGATTTCTATTTTAAAATCAGGATTCATGCCACCCATGCGGTATCCAGAGTTAAAACTTATATGCCAAGATTTCTCACCGTCTTTCCCTTTTAAAAAAATCCCTTGGACTTCCCCTTCATAACCATATAGATCATTTAATGTAAATATTCTTTCTTCCGATGTTTTTATATTGATTGCTTTTAGATATATCATTTTAATCCTCCATTTTTGCTGATCTGAACCCCGGTTCTGGAATGCTCATACCGTCTTCTAATGCAGCAATTATCTGATGCGTCTTAAATCTTAAGGATACCAAAAGAGAGTGGGCTTTATCACATAATCGGCAACTGCAAAGATCCTGATGGGAGGACACATAACTGCCTCCTCGTCGTCCTTAATCAGCCCGATCTTATAA
Organism: Neobacillus sp.; assembly: GCA_029256785.1. Classification (GTDB taxonomy): domain Bacteria; phylum Bacillota; class Bacilli; order Bacillales; family Cytobacillaceae; genus Neobacillus. The sequence continues at coordinate 1,533 of JAQSXG010000291.1, read as the reverse complement.
TTTCGGGACATATAATAGTAAAATTCTTTCTTAACTTTGACCGGCTGCAGATAATGAGACTCCTCATGTAGGTAAATTATTCAATAAATTCTTTGCGACCATCGGACCATAAAAGAAAGGCACGGTGATCTTCAAAACAAGCGATGGGAAGGCCTTTTTTTAACTTCTCGGCGTTTTCCTTCGCAATTCCTTGCTTCAATAGGTTTTGAAATTCATCATTTGCTTTCATATCGTTTTCTGAATCCAGCCTGCGCAAATCAAATTTCTGATCGTCCACGGTATCACTCACCTTTCATTCTAAATTATAGCACCGTTCTCATCAATGAGCAATGAGCCTCATACTATAACACCGTCAATGATGATACAGGTAAAGGGCAGGGAGGCTAACTATTACTTTTTGAGCGACGCAGTAAAATTTACAAAAAACAACCCCGGATTTTTGAAAAGTCGTTACTATTTTTATCTTTTTTACTCCGAAACTATTACCGATTGAGCAAAAATAGAATGCCATAATAAACACCCTCGCCTAAAACGTGCCTCTTTCCATGAGACTGGTTAATGTGATAGTCAATTATAGGCTGCGCGGGCTGCGGCAGTAAAGGCAGACGGAGCAGTCAAATTCCACATGGAATTGTAGAAAATTTTAATTGACACAGGCACCCGATTTTAAGTAAAACATAGTATTCGCTATATTTTAATAATAAAGAAGGAGGCTATTTTCGTGAATAAAAATGAACAACAGATTCAAATTTTGAAAGTCGGTGCAAAAACAGATCTCTCCGATCTGAAAACCAGTACGTTTGAACATCTCAAGTCTGGAAAGCAAGTTTGTCTCGATGCGATCGGGACAGAAGCAGCGTATAACGCTTTAAGAGCAGTAATTTTTACGCAGAGACAGATGCCTGAGAATGTCGGAATCAATATTAATGCTGGAATGGTTGTTGTAGACACGCCGCAGGGAGATCGTAAAGCCGTTAGACTGGCTCTGGAACTAGTAATATCATAAGAAAATTGGGCCGGTTCAATCCGGCCCGCCTTTTTTGTAAGTTTCAAATTGGGGATTATGATCTATCTCGGCAGGAAATTCTCCTAACAACTATCTCCAGAATTAAATTAACAAGCAAGAACAATTGTCAGAAAAGTAATGTGTTGAATTTATTAGTCTACAATTCCTATTAGGCATGGCCGAAATGCCCTTTAATAGTGTCTCTAAGCGATTTTCCTTGGGGTTTCTGGTAATTACCCGAGTTACGGGCTGGCGTTCAAAAAAATCGTCCGCATTGCATTAATAATGTTTGATCGCTTTACGCATAATAATAGTCGATAGCAAATAAAAAATCCTGCCAGTGGCAGGTAATTAAAAATTACAAGGAGCATTTCTGCTCCTCAAATCGCGGCTGGATTTACACTTTCGTTACCCTTCCGCGCCATTTACTTTTATTAATATTTTAATTATAACATTTTAATAAAGCTATGTCAAAAAAATCTAAGTTAGAGGCAGTCTCGCTATAACTTCATACCTTCCTTTTGATT
>JAQSXG010000290.1 GCA_029256785.1 Neobacillus sp. | reverse complement strand
AGCTCTTGAAATGTCACATCTCCACCATCGCTTGTCCCTTGACCTTGATAAACAGCATTTAAATCACGTCTAACATAGTTAACACCATAGTTAAATGAGAATTTATCTAAATTCGTATTACCGCGGAATGAAAAATTGTTTCTCTTTAACTTATCTGGGTGACCTGGTAAAACGCCATGTTGGTAAAAATTACCGTAAGAGAACATATAAGAAGACTTCTCTCCTCCACCAGAAAGCGATAGTGCATTTGTAGCATCCAATCCTGTCTCATAGAAGTTTCTGATATTATCTTTTACATATGCATAAGGCTTTGTTTGCCTTAAGCCATCAACCTCTGAACCCCAAGGTCTTTCGATTCCATCTAATTTAGGTCCCCATGATCCATTTTCAAGATAATCAAAATTAGGCCATCCTTGTCCGAAAACATTTTGAGTTTGAGGCACTTTTAGAACCTTACTCGCATTAATTGCTCCCGTATAAGTAACTTCAAATTTTTGACCTAACTTACCTTTTTTCGTCGTAATCATTACAACACCATGTGCGGCACGAGAACCATACAGTGCTGTAGCGGAAGCTCCTTTTAGTACAGTCATTGATTCAATGTCATCTGGGTTAATATCATTTGCCTGATTACCTAAATCCACCGAACGAGAAAAATTAACGTCAGCTTGATACCCATTACTAATTGGCACACCATCTACAACATATAAAGGGTTGTTTGCTGTTAGAGAAGAGACACCACGGATGATTACCTTCGTAGAACCACCTGTAGTTCCAGAATTTGAAATACTTACACCAGCCATTTTACCTTGAAGACCAGTCATAGCATTCATATTATTTGCTGCAGTGATATCTTCCGCTTTAATCGTTGATGCAGCATAACCAAGTGCTTTACTTTGCTTGGATACCCCCATCGCTGTTACAACAACTTCTTCCAATGCATTGTCAGAATTGTCTAATGTTATATTAAAAGCCGACTGACCTTCTCTTACGATTAAGGTTTTGTCAGCAAATCCAACAGAACGAAAGACAATAACTTTTCCTGTTGGAACAGATAACGAGTAGTTACCATTCGCATCCGTTTGCGTGGCGACGTTAGATCCTTGTACAGCTATCGTCACACCTGCCAATGGTTTTCCATCAGCTCCAGTAACACGACCGCTTACCTTCTTTTCCTGCGCGAACGCAACAGAAGTCAGGATCATACTACCCACGAAAAAACTGAGTAATTTGTGTTTCATATGTTTACGTTTATTAAAAAATGTTTATTCTTGATAAAATACTATGGTTAGCAATATACTTTCCAAAAATTTATATATGTGTTATAGTTAGTAACATCTTTTTCCTCAGATTGTTTCCGCTTGTTAAAAAATGTTAAATACAAAATTATAACTTTTTTTAACTTTTACAATGCATGCATAACTTTATGATAACAATTAATTCACAAATAGTCACAAAGCACTGAATAACAAGTTTTTATTTTTTTAATAAACTCATCATAAAGTAACATTGTCAATCGCCGGACTAATTTTCTAGAAAATGTACAAAAGAGCCGCTTTATATTGTAAAATAAATCCAAGCATCGGCCATCTTCTGCATTAGATAAATTAAGAGAAAAGGCCAGAACCATCTAGATCTGACCTTAAAAATCAACTATATTAGCTGGGTCTAACTATATCGCTTTTTTATTTTATTCCACAGCAAAATGAGAGGAATTAAAAGCAATAATACAAGCCACCAATAATTAACATTTAGAGAGCTACTTTTCGTTTGCTTTATACTACGTCCATTCTGAGCCGAAACCTCGGAAGCAGCTATCATGTTCTGATGTTGTGCATTTATCCTAGCTTTTGACTCCTGTATCCACAGTGCCCCTGCCTCAGCTACCAATCCGTTATCCGGGTGAAAACTGAAACTGCTGTCCGACGAGAAATACCATGATCGAGAAAGGCTATCCCGCTGCAGCGTATACCATCGCTGGGCGAACTCATTCCACTGCCATTCACTACGCGAAGACTGCAGCTCATCCTTATCTTTTTGCTGATAAAGCTTACAGGAGCTCAGGCACATCAGGATTATGGTAAAAATCAATCGATAATTCATAATCTTACACATCGCTTTCCTTCTTTCAATCCAGCCAATTTGAAAAAGCATGGACCGTCGTCAGTGACCGGCGCTTTGATAATAGCTGATTATCTACATTTCCCTCCACAGTCAGGATCCTGCTCCGCTCCATTTTCTGTACAATGCCGACATGGTCTATGCGTCCAAGCTTTTGAATATAGATTGCAAATAGATCTGCCTGCCGGACAGCTCCGCGCTGAACCCGCTCTTTTGTATAGCGACGGGACAGGGGAAAAAGTGCTGGACTCCAGGCATTGCGCGGTGCCGGAAGGCCCGTTTTGCCGTAACACCAGGACACAAAAGCCGCACACCAGGCGTAGCCTTTTCCAAGACCTGTATAAGCTAAATATTCTTCAACGCGGGCGCCATCATTCTTACCTGCGGCTTCCCTGACAGCAATCTCCTTTCGGGCAATGTCTACGATTCGCTCCCGAACTCTTTCAGACGAACCAAGTTCACTTGATCCATAACCTAAGGGCACCAGCTCATAGGGTACATTGTGTCTCACTAGAGCACGATTGCCAAAACCGCCAGGAAGGAGAACAGCGACAAAAAGAAAACGGAGAAATAAAGAATGCATTGTTGCCATGATGTCAATTGATTAAAGTGATAACTTAGATCCTGACGGAAGAATTTAAAAGGCTGCCAGAGGATTTCCTGCAGCCAACAGCAGCAGTAGATTGCGAGCATTACTGCTAAGATGCCGAATAGCAGAACGGATAGGATACCGATATCCAATACGCCAGCCGTAGGATCTATGGCCCGCAGCACAAAACCTGCTGAAATAAAAAATAGGCATAGGCAGGCCAATAGACTATGGAGAAACTGGTAGTTAAAATAATAATAAAAGCCTACAATGCGCTTTTAGATTTATTATCACGTCTCTCTATCGCAGCTTTGTCGCCTTCAGTTAGATTAGTATCATATATCTGATCTATCATTTTTGGCTGAGTTATCATAGCATTAGTAATGAGATTTAAGATGGAAAACATCTTTAATGCTGTTTCTTTATCATCTTTAAGATCAATTGTCCCTGGATGAACCGCACTGTTGCCGGTAACTCTTACAACATCGAGAGCTTTCTGAATCATGGGGTTTAAGCCTTTCGCCACAAGAGACTTTATGTCTTCATTTATATTATCACCCTTTTTCCCTAAATGTTTACACAATTTTTGAACACCTAACCTTAACAAAGCTACAAATCCTCTCGGAGATAAATCTACGATTTTACTCGCTTCTAGATAATCATTTTTAATATCATCTGGGAGATCATCATTAGGTAATGGAATGTGTCCGGAAATTGGGTATATCATTTTATAACTAAAGTCGTTTATGTCAATATTCCACCTGCATTGCCAGATTGTGTGGTCTGTACAATGATTACAAAATCCTGAAAAGTAACTAGTGTCTCGATGCTATTATTATCATTGAATACTAAGTTGCCCCACTGAAAACTAGAGTAAGCATCACAAAGTGGACAATTAGCAGCTGTAGCCTTATATGTTATTGAAACCAGTTTCATTTTAATAGATTAATAGAGGTTCTAATACAAAAATCCCCTAAATATCACTCGATACTGGGAGATCGTAAAGCAAGTGCGGCTGGACTCGAACCAGGAGATATCTTTTCTAAACAAAACAAACATTTTATAAACATTTAAATATTTTTTTCAGAAGGAATAAGGTTGTCGTTTTGCTTTTCATCAATAAAAGTAAATAATGTCGTAATCTCCATTTTATAATTTTTAATTAGTACGTCACAAATATACAAACCTAGTTTCATGGTTTTTGGAAGAGGGTGGTGTGGTGTCAATGCGCCTCAATACATTAATAGCTAGTTGACACCACCTACACTTTTGTGTAATTTTTCTATAATAAAGAAAATATCCGATGTATTTTACTTATCTTTTAATAGATTATATTATCCAATGAAAAGATATTTATTATTTATTGCGCTGCTAGGGCTAGGCTTTGGCGCGTGTAAGAAAGAGCATGCTGGTGAGTCTGAAAAGGAAGCAGTTGAGACTATTAAAATTGCTGGTTTTTCTTATCCAAAAGACTCAACATTTACAGTGTTTGCCAAATATTCGGGACTGCCCAAAGAGGATCTCGTATTCCTTCAAGATGAGGAAATGTTCATTTATAAGAACTATTTAAAAATTGCACCTTCTGATTACCTTAATTTGAAAAAATAATGAAAAAGATTACCATTATAATTATCTTATTATTTTCATTTAGTAACCTTTGTTTTCCCCAAGCTGCGGATATTAATCTTGCGGATATCGAATTATTCCCTTCTGCAGGTAGTGAAATTGAAAATGGTCGAGTGGTTCTTTATAATACTGGACAACCCTTTATCCCATATAAAGTCTTAGCTAGGGTTAAATTACAAAGACTTGGCCCAATTTATCAGTATAAAGGTTCGCTATTTTATCAGTATTATGCAATTACCGATGAATTTCTATATAATCCTGTGGCAATAGGTAATAATACTCTATACGGGAGTATGGTTGAAAAAATTGTAAATATTCCGTCAAACGCACCTAAATTGGATTCTATCAGAGCTCAAGCTTCGGCTCCAGGTATTGCAATGACACCAACCGTATATAGTAGAAAAGGTATTCAAATTAAAATAGTTGATATACCAAATTTTATCGGTCCATATACAATTTGTAGTGAGCCTGTAACATACACTATTGAGAGACCGGGTACAATAACCCTTGCAAATGCAGCAGGTGTTGCAACTTTAACATCACTAGGAAACAATCAGTGGAAAATAACCAATATTGGAGGTGCTGGTGTTGCGAAAATTATAAAATTAAGATCTACATCCAACGGGAGAACATATGATAAAGATATTATTGTAGGTGGAGGTTATGCTACTTCTATACAAGGTCCGTCTAGCGGACATGGAGGCGAAATGTTCGAATTTACAATGGAGTACATTGGGCAAGGAACTATCAAATGGAAATCTAATTCCACTTTAGTTGACATGTCGTTTGGGGATACAGGCCCAACTCTTTTAATAGGGACTACGCAACTCTTACATAACCAGACCAATAAACAGGTTTTAATTGAAGGCATTTTTACTAGCAGTTGCGGGGTAGTAACGCAGATAAATAAAACACTTACATTAAACCCTTAACGATCAAAAAGCCTAGAACAAAATCTAGGCTTTTACTATTTGCCCCCCCCTTTTTCGCAACAACTTAGGTAAATAACCCAATGAAAGGATCTCTGACTTTGCAGTATTTCCCGCATTCTTCGGAATCCATTTTTCATGGATGTATTTTATAAAGTCAGGCAACACATCAATATGATACATATTGGCATCTACTACTCCCATCAGGGAATGAATGTGTTTTTAATTTTCTATAAATTTGGCAGCGCAGTACGGTTTATTTTTCCATAAAATCCCCTTTTGGTTTTTCGGGACTGGAATCAAAGTGTAAAAGTAATCCAAATACAAAACAAGCCCTCTATCCATAGATAATTATCATTGATACTTATCAGAAATTCGAGATCCGTAAAATAATAACTGTTATCTTGCAATTTTCAATACACCTTCTTGTAAATAGCTTATGGACAAGTTCGCCCCAAGTTCGCCCTGCTCTCGATTTGTAAAAAACGTGCAGGCACATTGAAAGCGCCTTAAAAGGTGGACTCAATGTGGACTCACTGTGCACTGAACCTACTTACAGCTCGAACTTGGTAATAACATGGTCTTAACTTGGCCCCTACCAAATCTCTCTATGAGCCGAAAATCGCCTGTGAATATTCCCAAGGAAACAGCTTATAAAAAAAACCTGTCAGCTTGCTCTTCAATAGTCGGATAAGCTAGTCTAACCAACGTATATTATCACATTTATAATAACGGAGTTATATTCTTTCAAATCGAATCAAAAGCTCTTTGGGCAGTTATAAAGTTTCGATAGGGTAGATTGTTTTTTTATTTTGCGTGATCCTTAAAGTAATGCATGGAGATAGTTTGCTGTATCTGTTAGACCCGATTTACGGAGGCTATCCAATACTTCAAATTCATTCATAGCTGGATTACGACGGTTCAGTACCATTTCTTTAAATGCCAATATTGCCTGTTCCGGATTTAAATCTATAATATCCGTCAGAAAG
>JAQSXG010000289.1 GCA_029256785.1 Neobacillus sp. | reverse complement strand
TTCTTTAGTAATTGAACCAGTCCGATAATCCGGGAAGTCTATCGCAAGGACAAGAACCTTATCTGTACGAACTTCACCGTTATAGCCTTCTTCTGTAACGGAATCTACCGTGCTTTTCTTTGCTTGACCTAATTTATTTCCCTTACCATTCTTAAGCCCGTTTGGTAATGCTTGCTCATCTTCTTTTATATTTGCAATAGCCTTTGGTAACTTATCCTTTGTCATGGTTGATTGGCCTTTGGCTTTTAAATAGTTTTTAAGAGCCTTTTCTGCCTCTGCTGGACTAGCGTTTTTAGCTAGCTTTCCTTCCTGTTTTAGCATTTCAATTAATCTTTCATCGTTCGCGATGCCTGCATCAAATGTGGTTGAAACTTTTGTAGAGGCTAAAGCCTTTGACGGTGTGGAGGTTGAACCCACTAGTGTGCTAGCAAACAAGCTGGATGCTACGATGGTAGTAGCGGTAACACTTGATAAAACCTTGAGTGCACGATTCTTATTGACCAAATAATATCCCTCCTAAAAAAAATTGGTATGTAGTACATTCTGATAATATAATGGCGAATAAATATTGTAAATATTCAAAATATTATAAGACAAAACTAGTGCAAATACTCGTATATTCGCTAAGTGATATGACGTTATTTTTCATAGATTTACAGGATTGTGGATAATTTTCACTAAGGTAAGAAAAGTGTAAAAAGATAGTTTGGAGGACTATATAGAAATAGTATTAATGAATGAATTTTGTGTTTTATCTTAACTATGAATAGGTTCTTTCATAAAGGCTCTTTTCTAAAAGATTATGGCTTTTAAATAGTCCTTGAACAATATGTCTAGGTTGATTGTAGCGGAAGGTGCGAGACTCCTCGAAAATGCTATCGCATTTTCTTCGTGCGTGGGCAAATTCAAAGATGCTAATCAATGTCCTGCGGGAGCAGCGGGACAGGTGAGACCCCACAGGCGCTGGCGCCGAGGAGGCTCACCGCACGCCCCGCGGAAAGCAAGCAACCTGGAGCGAAAATCAACCATTCCAAATACTTGTTAAATATCAACAAAGTTTACGAAAAAGACCTTCATAAAAGAATTAGAGTATAGAAGAAAATGTGAGGGGAACAAAACTTATTAGTAAGTAATACTTCATACGGACATATTTATTTGATGCAAAAAAGTAGGTCTATTTACTTTGTTTACAAAAACGTATACTTGTCTACAATATTGTAAACAAGATGTATACGAAAATGTTTACTTGTTTACAAACCTGTACACATCCTGTTATATAGCCATGTGTACAGGTTTGTAATCGTTGTATACAAAAACGTTTACAACGATTACAAGCTGTTTACAATTTTACACTTCTATATTTATTATCAAAGTCCTATTGAAGAATCTACCAATCTTCTATAATCTTATAGTAGTTAACTAGTTACATAACTTTACCAATTTACATCATATAAATTAATAGAATGGAAGGATGATTGTTTTGAAGAATACTAGGATTGCAGCAATCGATGTTGGAAATGATTCCATTAAAGCAATTTTTGGAGAAGTTGAATATGAGTTAAATATCCCTAATATCATCGCAAGAGATACCGAAGATCGCCCAGTTATTGGGATTGAAGAGTTAGATGATAAAAACCCATTGGATGGTATCCATATTAAGGTCCACTCCCCTGCCCTGAAAGAGAACAATGCAATTTACCGAATTGGTAATCTTGCAACGAAGAGCAATAATGCAACAGAATTAGATCCTGGTAGCAGTAAATCAGAGGAAGATCAAACATTGATTATGCTCTTTACTACATTGGCACTTGATGCAGTAAAAGAAGAAAATGCTAACTTGTTTCCAAGAGTAAAAAATGTAATTGATGCCAACTATACATTAGGTACTGGTCTCCCCCTTCGTGAAGTAAAGGAAGGAAAAGATGCAGGCTATCGCTCAAAATTAAGTGGTTCTGTTCATCAAGTTGAATTTTTAGTTACTCCTAAATATCAGGGAATGAAAGTTAATATAAAATTTGATGAAGTAAAAGTCTATCCAGAAGGATTTGCAGCTTATATTAATCTTGTAATGGATAATAACCTTAAGATTATTAATAAGGATCTCATTGATCGTCAGATTTTAATTCAAGATATCGGCGGATTATCAACAGATATCGCCGTGATTAAGAATCGTAATGTGGATGATGATAAAGCACAAGGTTTTAATCTTGGGGTTTCTGAAAGCTTAGAAGCAATCCGCGAAGAGATTAGGTCCAAACATGGAGTTGAACTTGATAGTCGTCGTGATGTAGTTGACATTATCACAAAGAAAAATGATCGCAACCATATTATGGTCAAGGGCAGCCGGACAAGCGTTCATGATATTACCGATCGGATCCTACTTGACTTAGCAAAGAAACAATATCGTCTATTAAGAAATGTATGGTCTAAGAACTCCCAAACAGAAATTTGCTATTTTGTGGGTGGCGGTGCAACGGTGCTTAAGGATTACCTTAAAACATTGAATAATAACTTAGATGGATATAATATTGACTTTTTTGAAGATGAAAAGGAAAGCATTTGGATGATGGCGAACGCGTATTACAAGCTGATTACTGATTTTGTTCGCAAAGCAGAAAAGCAAAAAGTGGTTGAAACCAAAAAACCTGTTGCAAACTAACTAAGGTGATGAAATGAAGAAAAACACCTCAAATGAGATTCAGCGGGGGCAAGCGATTTCCTTTCGTGTCCCTTCTGACACGCCTGACCATATCGTAAAACATTTACAAAAGCTAAAAGAGACAGAAAAGAGGAATTTTTCCAGTAAAATTGCAGAGTTTGTTATGGATGGAGTCAGCCTATCAAACGCAAAAGAGCGTGAAACGATTACCATTCCCCTTCCCAAGAAACTAACAAAAGCACAGCGGGACTGGCTAAAACATGAGCACTCGGAGGCTTTGCTGGGAAATATTATCTATCAGTTGATTTCTGATCCTTTGCGTTCCACTTCTTTACTGGCTAATTTAAATAGCAATTCGTTAGATATTGATGAGGCTTTATATCTTCAGGAAGAAGTATTTCCCGAGAAACCTTCCGTTCACTATTATAGGGATAATCTCCCCCAGGAGACGAAGGCCAATGAAGAATCTGCAGTTTCACTAGATATAAATGAAATGGAGGATGATTTAAGTGGCTTCGATTGGGAAAATGCTAAACAACTAGAGCACCAAAGTGAAGAACAAAACCATGAAGAAGATGACCTAGAAGACCTTTTAGGCGGCTTCCTAGCGAACATGAATAAGTAGCGGTAGATACCTTAGATAAATAAAGAATGGACCCAGTTGAAGGGTCCTTTTTTCAATAGAAACTGTACTAAAAGCAGGACAATTGAATAATTACAGATAAGGATAGATATATTAAATAAGACATAATATACCATTATAAGTATTCATAATTAACAATTAATATAAAATCATATGGCTTTAGAGTATCTTGAAGCTTGGATATTCTCCCCTTCCAATAACGGTAGAAGTAGAATTATTAGGGTTCTAATAGTATAATTATTTAAATAAACATTAGAAGTAAGAGAGGTTTTTAGGTCAAAAAGGCTAGTTATTAAGTTGCCCCCTCACCTAAATAGTTACAATTCACTTTTGATAAAATTGCTTTATAATGAAGGAAGCCAAAATATAAATCATTCTTAAAATGTTTCTAAATAAAAATAGATGGGTAAGCACCTTTATTATATATAAACTAGGAGTTGAAGAAATGCGAGTAGCCTCAGTAGTAGAAAATTTAGATTTTATGATCATTAAAGGTGATTTAAATTCCGAGGTAAGCTCAGTAGCTTATGACTCCAGGGACGTGATTTCTGGCAGTGTTTTTGTCGCAATAACTGGTTTCAAAGTTGACGGTCACCAATATATTAAAAAGGCAATCGAATTGGGTGCAACCACCATTATATGTGAAAAGGATGTTGTTTCAGAAGCTGATATTACAATACTTAAGGTTGATGATACGAGGAAGGCCTTAGCAAGAGTTTCAGCTAATTTTTATCAAAATCCTACTGAAAAGCTTAACTTAATTGGGATTACCGGGACAAATGGAAAAACATCAACTACTTATTTTATCCAATCAATTTTTGAACAAGCTAAGAAATCAATTGGCCTAATTGGAACAATTGGTACAATAATTAAAAATCAGGTGAAAAAAAATAAAAATACAACGCCAGAATCTCTAAACCTGCAGCAAATTTTTTCTGAAATGGTTGAAGTGGAAACAGAGAATTGCATAATGGAAGTTTCTTCTCACGCGTTAAGTCTAAAACGGGTGGCTTATTCGAACTTTAATACAGCGATCTTTACCAACTTAACACCAGATCATTTGGAACTGCACGGTACGATGGAAGAGTATTTCCTTGCAAAAGCGGAACTATTCCAAATGGCGACGGATTTTAATATTATCAATATCGATGATGAATATGGGAAAAAGCTAGTGGAAAAAGTGAAGGAAGAAGATGCTGTTCTACTAACTTATGGACTTGAAAACAATGCAGATATTTATCCGACAAATATTGAATATGGTGCAGATTTTACGAGCTATACAGTAAATACACCTAGTGGAAGTATTGATGTTAGGGTGAATATTCCTGGGGTTATTTACGTATATAACAGTCTTGCTGCAATTGCTTGTGCCTACTGTAATAATATTAGTCTAGAGGATATTCAAACGGGAATAAACAGTCTAGAAGGTATTAAAGGTAGACTGGAGGTTGTTTATAAAGAGGATGATTATAAAATAGTCATCGATTTTGCCCATACTGAAGATGGCTTAGAAAAGGCGCTTTCAACACTAAAGCCACATGTAAAAGGCAGAATGATTCTAGTCTTTGGTGTTTATGCGGCTCCAGGTGAAGATGGAAGAGATAAACGGGTTGCTATGGGCAGGATTGCAGCAAATTATGCAGATATCGCCATTGTAACCTCGGACAACCCCAAAGACCAGGACCCAAATGCAATAATTGATGAAATTGTTGAAGCGATTGAGGCCGAAAATGGTGAATATCAGGTTTATGTTGATCGTAAAGAGGCTATTGAGCGTGCGGTTGAAATGAGTGAATCGAATGATATTATTCTTATAGCTGGTAAAGGTCACGAAACCTCGCAAATTATCGGTAATAAGGAAATTCCATTTAATGAATCTGAAATTGTGTTAAATGCAATTAATAATAGAAAGCAATTAGTAGGTTAAGATGCGGAAATTCAGCTTATAGGATGTCTTTATATGTGTATGGAATGGAACGTTTGCACCTACTATTGGTAAGGAGGAATAACGTGAAACGAAATGCAGATACTTTTGAGGAATTTCTTAACGAGTCTTTTAGAGATGGAATAAGCTGTAGAGAATTAAGGTTATCTACGGAGGAATTAGCGTATGTTAAAGTTAAGTATCCGTTGGCAACAATAAAAGGCTTACCATCAGACGTAAGTGCGGATGGTAAGTCTTGGTATGAAGTTGCACTCTCTTCTGCTATGAGTGAAAAGGTGGATCCTAGTAGAGATGTTGAAGATATCCGACAGGAAAACAAAAGGTTAAAGTTGGAAATTGAAGCGTTAAAGAAAATAGCGGTGAAATAAGAGAAAACGGATGCCTTAGCACCCGTTTTCTTTTTATATTACACCCTGTGCGATCATTGCATCAGCAACTTTTAGGAATCCGGCAATATTGGCTCCGACGACTAAGTTACCTGGATAACCATACTCTTCGGCTGCTTTTACGCTGCTTTGATAGATATTAATCATAATCTTGTGCAGTTTTGCATCAACTTCTTCAAAAGTCCAAGAAAGTCGTGCGCTATTTTGCGCCATTTCTAAGGCAGACACAGCGACGCCACCAGCATTAGCCGCTTTACCAGGAGCAAAAAGGACATCATTCTCTAAAAATACATCAATAGCTTCAAGTGTTGATGGCATGTTTGCTCCCTCACCGACTGCTTTGACACCGTTAGAAACAAGGATCCTTGCAGACGATTCATCAATTTCATTTTGGGTTGCGCAAGGAAGGGCAATGTCGCATGGAATCGACCAAATACCAGTACAGCCTTCGAAATACTCAGCCTCTGGATGCTCGTTAATATATTCACTGATTCTTTTTCTTTCTACCTCTTTTATCCGTTTTACAGTGTCGAGTTTGATGCCTGTCGGATCATAAATATAGCCGTTAGAATCACTGCAGGCAACAACCCTTGCTCCAAATTGAATTGCTTTTTCAATTGCATAT
>JAQSXG010000288.1 GCA_029256785.1 Neobacillus sp. | reverse complement strand
CGCAAAACCTAAGGCGAATTAATTTAATTTCTCCGACACGCCCGCTAAAAAGCGAAGCGCCTGGAGCTCCAATCAACAGACTAGTCAGAAAGCAATGCGAATACCCATCTCGCATTGCTTTTTCACGTGGTTATTTTTCCTAAGTATAAAGTTCTTGCTCCTCCATCAAGGTCCATATTATACTTAGCTGATGCACTGATATTATTAAATTTCACTAAATGCCTACAGGTATCATAGGGGGAAGAAATGGAACAGAAAGATCGTTCAAAATCAATTGGCTTGCCACTCACCATTTCAATTATTGCCATCTCATTTTCAGCAATTTTCGTCAAATGGTCTGATGCACCAGCCTCAATATTAAGTATGTACCGGATGGTGTTTGCAAGCATTTTCATGCTTCCAATCGTCTGGAAATATCGGGCAGAATTTAGAAAAATAACAAAAAAAGATGGATTCTTTTTAATTTGCTCCGGTATATTTTTAGCACTGCATTTTGTCCTTTGGTTCGGGTCATTAAAATTAACCACCGTCGCAAGCTCCACCATCATTCTTGCCCTACAACCAATTGTTTCGTTAGTCGGCGGCTATTTTCTATTCAAAGAACGTACAAACACACAGGCATTGCTGACGATGGGGGTTGCCATTATCGGAGCGATGATGATTGGCTGGGGAGACTTCGGCTTAAGCAAAGCAGCGATTCAAGGGGATATTCTTTCATTTTTTAGTGTAATCGCCGTGGTCGGATATTTATTTATCGGGCAAAGCACGGTGAAAAAGGTATTACATTGGATTTACAGCTTTTGTGTTTTTCTCTCCGCTTCTATTTTTCTTACAATCTATAACTTTTCAACAGGAGTTTCCTTTAGCGGCTATCCAGCCAAAGAATGGGGGATTTTTCTCTTACTGGCAGTTGTTCCGACCGTAAGTCACCTTATTAATAACTGGCTCTTAAATTATGTGAATGCGACGACCATCTCGATGAGTATTTTAGGAGAACCTGTCGGCGCGACACTATTAGCGATCATTTTATTAGGAGAGCGTTTAGCAGGCTGGCAAATTGTTGGTGGAGTTCTTGTCCTTGCGGGCGTCTTCCTCTTCCTTATTCAGCAACAAAAACCAAAACAACGTAAAACCGCCAGCATTCAAACACAACCGAATACTACCTCTTCACAATAAATAAGCGGTGGCTGTCCCAGAAAAAGGAGACTGCCACCGCTTTTATTTCATTTTTTACACCTGCAACCTGTCCTTTCTATATCTTTTGATATATATATAGGTTGAAAGGATAGGAATCAAGACTCATTTTAGAAGCACTGTGGGTGGAAGTGGAACCTTTTCACCCCTGTCCCATATAATAAAAGAGAAAAATACAGGAGGAGATGGAATGAAACTCTATTTAGACCCAGGTCATGGCGGAACAGATCCCGGTGCCTCCGGCAATGGTATACGAGAAAAAGATATTACCTTAGATATTGCCCTAAAAATCCGCAACATCTTGTTAACCAATTATGAAAATATAGAAATAAAAATGAGTAGGACAGGTGATACCACCAAAAGCTTAAGCCAGCGCACGAATGAGGCAAACGCTTGGGATGCTGATTTTTATTTATCTATCCACTGTAATGCAGCGAACAGCTCAGCAAGAGGATACGAGGACTATATTTACAGTGGACTTTCTAACTCTTCAAGAACAGCAACCTATCAAGATATTATCCACGCAGAGGTTGTTAAATTAAACCAGTTGAATAATCGCGGGCAGAAAAAGGCAAACTTCCACGTATTGCGTGAGACAAATATGGATGCCTTTTTATCAGAGAATGGGTTTATTGACAATCCACAGGATGCCGCACTCATGAAACAAGATTCTTGGCGTCAGAATGTTGCCCAAGGACATGCAAATGGAATCGCAAAGGCATTTAATCTAAAAGCGAAAGCAACTACAACACCCGCACCAACAACACCTGCACCTAAACCACCTACAAACCCAGGAACCCCGCCAACAAATCCTCCCACAACTGGGGGACTATACAAAGTAATTGCCGGGTCCTTCAAGGCAAGAGCCAATGCAGAGGAGCGCGTCACTCGACTACGCTCAAAAGGCATTGAAGCCTTTGTTGTAACAGCCACCATTTCTGGCTCCACTTGGTACCGGGTTCAAGCGGGTGCATTTTCAACCCGCGCAAATGCCGATACACGTTTAGCCGCGGTTAAAAAGGCGGGAATAAATGACGCCTTCATCATTGCTGAAAGTGGCAGTCAGAGCACCCGAGGAACGACACCCGTTGTTCCATCAACCATCTTAGGTCCCACACAATTGTCTGCAGAACAAATGGATCGTTTTGTGAAAAAGGTTAACCCCAACGCACCAGAGCTTGGAAGCTATTACAAAACACTTGGTGAATATTATGGCATCAGAGGTGATGTCGCATTCGCACAAGCCGTCCATGAAACCAACTACTTCCGCTACACCGGAGTCGTAAACCGCGGGCAAAACAACTACGCAGGCATTGGCGCAACAGGACCAAACGTTCGGGGCGCAACCTTTGCCACACCTAGAGACGGAGTCCTGGCACATCTTCAGCACTTATACGCGTACGCAACAACCCAACCTCTGCCGAACAAATACCCGTTAGTTGATCCGCGCTTCAATCTCGTCAAAAGAGGATCAGCCCCAACTTGGATTGGATTAAGCGGTAAATGGGCAGTGCCTGGTACCACCTACGGGCAAATGATACTAGATGTTTATGAAAAAATGATCGCCGGATAAGGTGGCAAAAGGGACTCTTTCATTACCATGAGGTCCCTTTTTTACATTAATATCTAACTTAGGTCCCCCATTCGAATACCTCCCTCCCCTATGCTCTACTTTGGTTAAAAGTGAGGTGCCTTGTGATTTTTTCGAATCGTTGCATAAAGGTACATACAACATATTTTCTCATTTAGTGAGGAACTTTCCTTTTTGGCAAAAAAAAATGACCTACCCTTTGGGTTGGTCAAGTGCTTGGTATGCTAATTGGTACTTTCCGCCTTCTGCAACTTCTGAATGGTACAACGCCTTTAAGGCAAAGTTTTTCTCCAGTTGGTGTTCATTCATTAACTCTTTTAATCTTACCTGCAATTCTTTATTTTCTTTAATTAGCTGTTTCATTTGCGGCTTGAAAAACTTCATAGTATGTTACTTCCTCTCAAAATCGAATCGATTCAACCTAGTATAGCATTAATTTTATCCATATCGACGAGTTTCATGTATTGGTTTATATTGGAGTCGTAGGAAATTGTACGATATTCTTCAAGTTTACAAGGCAATTATTATTATATTTCCATTTATAATTGTGGTAGTGGGATTTAAGAAAATCTTAATCTTATTTTTAGATACGGTTAAGCTTTTGGCATTAATCTACTTTAAAAGAAACAAAAATGGAGGGTTTTATGATGAAGAAAATTTGGGCCGTTGTTGCCCTATCACTTATAGTAATGGCCGGTTGTTCAAGCAATGCTTCAAAGGAAGCAAGGCCAACAGATCCTGAAGGGCTTTATAAGTTAAGCTGCTTAGGCTGTCACGGAGCGAACTTAGAGGGTGTAGCTGGTCCGCCTGTTACAAATATGGCGAGCAAGTATTCAGAAGAGGAGTTAGTGAAGCTAATCAACGAAGGTGTCGGAATGATGCCTGGTGGGCTATTCTCTGAAGAAGAGGCTTTAACCGTTTCAAAATGGCTAATAGAAAAATAATAGTTAAATATAAACAGCAGTGGATTTTTAAAATCACACTGCTGTTTTTTTGAGCGATTAATATTGTTGTTTTTGATGCCACTTCCACGCATCAGCAATAATTTGTTCAAGATTCCGTTCTGCTTTCCAACCGAGTTCTGTAAAGATCTTTTCTGAAGAAGCAACAAGTCTAGCTGGGTCTCCAGCACGGCGGTCTGCCATAACTACATTGGCTTCCACTCCCGTTACTTTTTCACAGGTTTCAATGACTTCTTTTACTGAATAGCCACGGCCATTACCAAGATTGTAAACTTCCGCTGATTTCTTTTCATTCAAAAGTGCCTCAAGGGCAAGAATATGGGCACTCGCCAAATCAGTAACATGAATGTAGTCACGGATACATGTCCCATCTGGAGTATCATAATCAGAACCAAACACAGAAATCTGGTCGCGCTGCCCTAGCAGTTGCTGAAGGATAATCGGAATTAAGTGGCTCTCAGGATCATGACTCTCACCAATCACTGCGGATTTATGGGCACCTGCTGCATTAAAATAACGAAGGACCACATAGTTTAAACCATACGCTTTTGAAAAATCACCAAGAATCTGCTCAATCATTAATTTAGATTGTCCATAAGGATTAATTGGAGCTGTTACTGTTTTTTCATCAATCACATCCACATTCGGTATCCCGTAAGTAGCGGCTGTCGATGAAAAGATAAAGTTTTTCACGTTATTCTTCAACATTACATTTAACAGAGTAATTGTTGACGCTACGTTATTTTGATAATATTTAAGCGGATCGATAACAGATTCACCAACAAGGCTAAATGCTGCAAAATGCATAACCGCATCAATCGGATAACTCGAAAAAATCATTTGTAAATCTTCTTCATCTCCAAGATCGCCTTCAACAAAAATCGCCCGGCTGTCAACTGCTTCCCGATGGCCCGTTGAAAGATTGTCTAAAACAATCACTTCTTCTTTTTCAACTAATTCCTTTACAAGATGACTTCCAATATAACCTGCACCGCCAACAACGAGAATCATATTCATTTCCCCTTATCTGTTAAAGAATATTATTTTGATATTAAGTTTTAGATTTCATCGTTTTTCCATGGGTTAACTTGTACAAATACCCCATCTTTAAAATGATACTCCTAACCTTTGGTTGTGGCAACTAACTCGGATTTTCCAATAACTGGAGTGCTTCTGAATAAGTCTTAAAGTGTCACTTAATAGAAATAAGGCAATGGGACCCTGACCCCATTGCCTTATTTCTACTTCAGGAAAAGTTAGAGTTTCCAGTTTGGAAAACCTTTTTCCTTTAGCTTTTCATATTCCTTCATTCGAGAAAAGGAGTGGGACAACTTTGTTAGAACATATCCTTGGGGACTCTGTGTCTTCACAGGCTGTTTTTTTAATTCCTGGATTTTGATAGATGTAAACATATTAGCTACTTGAGCTAAATTCTCAATCGTATCCATTAACTCAGGGTTGTCACTGTAATTACTCTTTGCCGTCGTGTAAATAAAATCAAGTCTATTACTAATATGCTTAAGCGTCTCCAAATCAAAATATTCCTCATTCATTACAATCACCCCTTATACCTATAAGCATATGGAACAATAACCAAATCGGAACAAAACAACCGAAATAAATATTTTAGGGATAGGACTGTCCGCCTGGAGTGGACAGTGTCCACGAGTGGTGCCTGTCACCGTGAAACGGTGACAGGCACACACCTAAACAAAAAAGGCGATTCGAGGGGGAGGTTCGAATCGCCTTTGGGAACAGTTGCTGTTTAGGCAGCTGCTTTATTCTTATTTGTATATTTCTTAGCTGTTTTGCGGATGAATGGAACCACCCAGCGGTCTAAGCCGATTCTTCCTGCGTTGTAGCCTGCAGTTAAGATGATGAATCCTAAGAAGATATCGGTTGGGTTATGTGAAACAGTTCCTGCTAGGAAGAAGCTAAAGTTCATTACTAAGCCGAAGAACATTGCAGCTGTTGTTAAGCAACCAAGAAGTAATCCTAAACCGATTAATGTTTCGCCCCAAGGAACGATGAAGTTGAAGACATCAATGTTTGGTAATGCAAAGCTTTCTAGGAAGTTTACGTACCAGCTGTAAACCATACCACCGTCTGGTCCTTTTACGGGATTTGCTATAGCGTTTGCTAGATAGCCAGAAGCATCGAAGCCATCAGTGATTTTATGAAAACCAGCTGTGAACCAGTTGTAGCCAAGATATAAACGAATAACAGTTAAAATAGCAGCAGAGATTTTATTTTCTCTTAAAAATTTATTAAACATAAGTCATTCCGCCTTTCAATATTTGGTTGTTCTTTATACTCATACTATATAAGATTCAGAGGGTTAATAACATAGGTATAGTGCTAAGTTCACAGTTTGTTAGAAATGTTTTGACGGATTGTTGACCAGCGAGTAAAAGGCTTTGTGAGTCGACCTCATGAACCACTCATGGGTGCACTTTTTCGATTTTCTCTGTTGAGTCGACCTCATGAACCCTTCATGAGTACCACTTTTCTCTAC
>JAQSXG010000287.1 GCA_029256785.1 Neobacillus sp. | reverse complement strand
AACTGCCGCCAGCGTCGGCGCGCGGCAGATCGTGATTACGGACAGCCAGATAAGCCCCCTGGCGACGTTCAGCGATCTCTGCTTTGTGGTGAAAGAGGCTCAGGTGGATGCGTTCCGGTCTCAGTCGGCAACGCTGTGCCTGGTGCAGTCGCTGGTGGTGGCGCTGGCGTATCGGTTGGGCGAGGGGAAATAAGGAAATACCCCCCCTGCGCAGGCAGAGGGTTTGGATGTTAATTCAGACGGGGATTATTCCCACTCAATTATCAATGAAAGTAAAATAAATTTAAATAACAGTTAGTTACAAAGCATATCTTTCTCGATACCATAACCTATACCATGCGGAGATTTTTTTATTTTTTCTGCTTATCGACGTTTATTCAGCTCAGGATCATGCTGAGAAGACTCTCGCATAACATGAGTTCAACCATTAATTAAACATAAAAAAAATCAGTAACTTACACAATACATGCACAACATCCATTTGAACTCCTTAGCAGATTCTAGCCACCCGTGCTGGCACATTTTACCGACCATGACATCTCTTGTATTTCATGCCACTACCGCATGGACAAGGGACATTACGGCCAATCTTTTTGCTCTTACGACCAAGGGGGGCTTGTTTTTCCTGTTGGAGATTGACCGTACGTGAAGGATTGGTCATTCTCGCCGCGTCTTCATAAATGTGGACGTTTTCTGCCGTTTGCTCTGTCGGTATGTAAACTTTGAAAGACCGCGCCTGGACATAAGTACCATCGGCACTTACTTCAGCCACCACGCCAATGATGTTAGTAGCCTTGACGCTCAACGCACCTGCGCTGGCCTTATTGTTCACCTTAGTCCAGTCAATTGGATGGCCATGCCGTTGAAGCCACACGAAGAGCGGCACACCGTCCCTGCCCAGAACAAAGTAACGAACAGGATGCTGAATCAGTGTCTTGCGAAGATCGGTCAGCATCTTGGCCAGATTATTCCGACCTTGCTCTCCTAGGTCACGGATATGACTCTCTGCTGAAAGCCAGCCGCTAGCTCGGGTGCTATCGAGTGCTCCAAGCAGCTTCAGAACCTCCTCCGGGAACTTCTGACTTGGGAACGGTTTATTTTCCCACTCTTCACCTTCGAAGGTCCTGTCAACGATGTCACTCATGCCATCCCAGACAAGCATGTTCGCTTTCTCTTCCTTCAGCTGCTCGATAATATCCTGATCGAAACGATTCTTCTTAAGATAAGCACCCAAGTGATCGAACTCGTCGAAGAGATGAGCTCCACGTATCCCAGCCACAGCTTGCCGCACTTCCAAGTAGTGCATGAACTCGCCAGGCGTGGGTAGGAGTCGCTTGAGCACAAACAAATCGTCGATGGACAGTGAAATAAAAGCATACTTTCCAAGTAGAGGCTCAACCTGCGGTAGCTCCTTACAATACGTGGAAAAAGGCGCGAACGACTCGACGGTTAAACCGATAGGAACCATCACCCGGTAGTCAGAGCGACGCACACGGCAACACTCTTCGTATTTGCCATACACGAGGTGATAGAGGGACACTTCATCCGCCGAATTCATATAATTGAAGAAGCGCGCACATTGTTTATATGCCTTGAGTACTAAGTCCTGCACTGATTGAGCATGGCGGCCAAAATCAAGCGCCGGTGATGCAATGGTGGCAGCTGCACCAGCCTTAGCCTCAACTAGTAACAGCACATCATCGACCAGGATTAGAGTATCGTTTTCGGACCACTGCTTGCTGTCAGGATCCTTGTAGTAAACCTCCTGGAGAACTGTGGCTCCCGGAAGCTGGGCATAGAGAATGTCAGCAAAGGCTGCTTCGCTTATCATTTTCTGCCGATCTTTAAAGACCTTATTGTAATCCGGCTTTCGCTGAAGGAGATTAAATAGGAGCGCACGATACCCCGCATCGCGAGCAAAACAGGCATCGACCGCGTAGTAGTCCGACCCAAGTTGAATTAGAGGTTTCTTACGTGCTGGCAGTGTCCGAAAGGGTGTCCCCTTAAAATCGCCCGCTGCGAAGAACTCAGTATCTTCTCCTCGCTGGTATGACAAGTCTGCTAGCAATGTCGGTGGCAACTTCGTGTGACGGCTTACATTGGCAATCCCGCCGCGAAGCATATCCTCCATCGCCCCCCGGGCCGCTTTGGACTGCTCCTCATTTTCAGCAATCCATGACTCCATAGCGTCTTCCATAGACTTACTTTGCTCTATAGAAAAAGCTTTTACCGCCTCAAACTGCTTCATCATCTCAATGATTGCGTTGGCCTGCCCAGAACGAGTAGCGTCGGCCATGGCCTGAAAGCCTTCCGCAATATCGGTGGCACCAATGCCGTACACCTCCTCCAAAACATCATTGTGAGGCGCCAGAACGTAGCGATAGAACTCGCCCTCCAAAACTTGATAACGATTCCCGCGTATCATGACCCAAGTGGATTTCGCACGGAATTGAATGTCGGCCGAATTAGGACCGAAGATGCCATCTTTGGTATCAGCAGAGGTGGCCATAGCATAGAACATGGCCTGCTCTCTCAGTTTTCGGCTACGTTCAAACAACTCAGCGCACAGTGCTCCGTCGAATTCCATATCCGCAGGAGCGGCCTCAGATGCCAGAACCGCGTGAACATACTCCAGTAAGAACTGGGTTTCATTAACTACGTCAGCTGGGCTACCCTCTTGGCCTTGCTTTTCGCCCCCAATTTGGTTTCCCATTTTTTTCATCATGTGCTGAGCGTAGATGTACCCGAGCAAATCATGCGGAGGCATTTTGACAATCAACTCACGCATTCGGTCAGCAATGGATTCCATATCCTTCAATAAAGAAGCTACAGCCTTCTTTCGATCTTCTTCCATATTCATTCTTATCACCCCATTTTGAACTACTGATCTTTCGAGCACCATAATACTCACTCGTCAATCATATAAGCTCAGTCCTGCATCTTGGCTTTACGCAGTTCACGATAATCAGCTTTCTTATATATCGCCCTTACTCTGGTTACGTCGAGGTTTCGAGCACTTACTGTAGTGGATAATTTTTGTCAGGGGGGCTAGCTTGTGTTTGCACACTGAATATGACCATCTGCATAGTGGCGATATTGTAAATAGACCATTTTAGTTCCACGCACTTTTTGAGATCCCGGCCAGATGATGTTGTAATCGGAATAGCATGATTATATTGGACACTTACAAACCCAGCGTATGCAGCAGCGAGCAATAATCTTTACTAATAGCGTTCACCGGTAAATCCAGTTTCAGCACCGGCATTTAACGAGCAATGAGCGCAAGAAACGTATTGCTGATGGGCCCCGGTCACACATGATAAGTGGTGGGCCACCCACGGGTAGGATTTTATCGCCGCTTCAATCTGTGGGATCATCGCCTGCGTGTCAGCACCGCGATGCTCCCCCCTCCCCCCGCGGTCGCGCACCGTACCAGTAACCGTCCAGCAGGTTGCGATTCAGCGCACTTTATCGCTGATGTACGTGGCCTGCGCCAGGCTGGTCGCCAGCGACAGCCGCACTATGACAAGAAAAGCGAGTAGAAAGGCTTCAGTGGCAACCTCGAAGGTATCCTTATGAGTAATATTTTCCCCGCCATTCGGATCGAGACGGGGTAAGTTATATTGTCAAAACAAGTAATTTAAAGTATCAATATATGGGATGTTTTTAAACATCTTCATCAATTAAAAGTCATTTCAAATATTAAATATAAATCATCCAAGTTTTTACACCTTGGATAAGGTTCTGATATCACTTTTAATACTCTCGAAGAAATTAATAAGACAATCTGGCGTTCTTACGTATTGTGCCAAAGAAGAAAGCATATGATCATGCAATGATGGATTATCAAGTTTTAAGTTGTAAGAAAAGTGTTCTTCAATCTCTTTAGTGAGAAAAGTATCATCTTTAAGGAGTTTCACAAACTCCTTTAAAAAACCTATCTCCTGCTTGCCTCTAAACCTTGCCCCGGGATTACTCAGAATTTCTTTAACCTGAGCATTATTTTTCACAAAATTAATAAAACTCTCTCTCTCTTTGCTCTTTAATTTATTAAACTCACTCTTCCAATTTATTTTAATTAAAACACCATTTTTTTCAATATCAATATTTATTTTTAATATTTTATCAAGGCTCACTTTTTTATCGAGAGATCCTTTTCTAGCATATAGAAATATAATATTTGCAATAATGAGTCTTTTGTTTTTGTGGAATAATGACTGAAGTCCAAGATATCTCATCGTAAGATATTCTAAAATTGCGCTGCGATGATAAATTTTATAGTTACTTAAACCGCATTCACCAACCAGCATCTTCCTTACCGTCTCTGGTTCACAATAAATATTTTCAATGGAATAAGAAGGTGTGGTATAAATATCTTTCTCGAGGATTTCCTCATCAAAATCTTTATCAATCATAAAAAAAGTATTATCCTTGCAATATATAGGATTATCTTTAATAGCAAGTCGTAACTCTAAGACTTTACTTTTCCCACCAACAGAGAGAAAATCCCATTTATCATAAAAAAAATTTGCTATCTTAGATGTATAAAACTTAGGATCATCTTTGCCTTCAATTATAAATATCAACTGCGCACTTCCCCTAACCCTAGAGTACTCCAAGAAGAACACTTCAGTATCACCCATACTTTCTGTCAGGTATTCTACTCGTGACATTACTCCCCCTCCTTTTCCAAAAAGTAGGATTGGAGGTCAGACGTATACTTTGTGAGTCCAGAAAAAATAAAAGGACTATGTGTCATAGCCAACAGCATTGAACAACTTTCACATTCCATAACATCTTTGATAAGAATTTTCTGCCATTCTACTGAAAGAGACAATTCAGGCTCATCAAATAATATGAAGTATCGACTATCTCTTTCAAGGATTAGCGTCGAAAACAAAGAAACGATCTGCTTTTCACCGGAAGATAACTCGCCAAATTTTATTTGCTCATCTCGTTCTAATGAAGTAATGACAACACTAATAGATGTTGCATCATAGGTCATTTTTTTGTTCTTAAAATATTTAGAGCAAACTTCCGCAAATCTCGTTAAAGCTTTATCTTTAGTTTGCTGTTCAAAAAAAGCATTATACATCTTTGAAAGAAAATAAATGAGGGTGTCGTTTTCCTTTTTTCCAACTTCATATTCATTCTTTACTAAACTTATTATTTTATTCTTATCAGATAGCGTTAATGAACGACCAAATCGATTAAGTAAAAGCTCAATATCATTAGAATTATTGATAATAATAGATCTATCATCATCATTAACTGTTAGGCCGTTGACAAGCCTGTTTAAAATCTCACTGTTAATACGTGACATTGAATCGTTCGATGAAGTGAGTATTTCTTTCTTTATAGACTCTAACTTGTCCTCTACATCAGTCAAACCAAACTGAATATAATCCTGACCTTGTTTATCCTTATCCACATTCAAAGAAGACAATAAATCTTCTACTCTCCTGTAAGTTGGAAGATACAATGTCTTAAGAGTAAACCTCTCTTCTATTTGTTGAAAAAAATCCATTTTCTTAACACCTAAAAAGAGCGATTCTTTTTCCTCAAAAAGATCTCTTAACGCCATCATACTAAAAGGCAAAGAAGATCTGATTGCGTCTGGATGACTGAGTTGTGATTTAGAATTCACTTCGTAATAATTTTTAATTTTATTCCTAATAGTATTAAGGCTATTTTCTGACATTATTATGTCAATTATCACTGAAAGCTCTTCTTGAGAAACCCTTTCAGAAACATGTCGATAAGCCTTTGACTCCCAGTCATAGTCCAAATCTGATTTCATAATGGAAATTGGTTCAGATGAACTCGCGAATTTTATCTCTACACTACCAAAATTAACATCCCTAAGCTTTTTAATATTCCCGTTTAATGTTGCATCAATGATTTTTAATATAGTTGTTTTACCTTGACCATTTTCAGATAGCAGTATTTTATATAAATCATAAAAATCTAATCTAACATCTTTGTATCCATGCATATTTCCAATAAAAAAATACTCAATTGGTGGAACCATCTCAAACTCCTTTTATTATAAGAAATAAGTGTAAGCATCATATATTTATACAAAAAATACATGAAGGCAAGAAAAGAAGCATAAAAAAGCCCGCAGTTACACGGGCTTTAGTGATTCAACTACGAAGCTGGAAAATTATTCCCACTCAATCGTAGCCGGTGGCTTACCGCTGATGTCATACACCACGCGGGAAATACCGTTCACTTCGTTGATGATGCGGTTAGACACGCGGCC
>JAQSXG010000286.1 GCA_029256785.1 Neobacillus sp. | reverse complement strand
CCAATATCAAGTGCTTCCCAATCCGCTGGAATATCCTCAATTGCTACCACTTTCGAATTCGCATCTGCTGAGAAATCATCAGCAACAACGGCATCAACCGGCATATAAAAATTAACATTGTTCTTCTTTGCTTTTTCCATAAAGGACTTCGCTAGATCAATCTTATCTTCTTCAAGCAGTGATTTACCGACTTCATGACCCAATGCTTTAACAAAAGTATAGGCAAGACCTCCGCCAATAATTAGGTTATCCACTTGATCTAACAAGTTATCAATAACACCGATTTTATCCTTTACCTTCGCCCCACCGATAATCGCAGTAAAAGGACGTTCTGGATTAGAAAGAGCTTTTCCTAATACATCCAACTCTTTTTCCATTAAAAGACCTGAGACAGCAGGAAGATGGTGTGCGACACCCTCTGTGGAAGCGTGGGCACGGTGTGCAGCTCCAAAAGCGTCATTCACGTACACATCTGCAAGCTCAGCAAATGCTTTTGCCAATTCTGGATCATTCTTTTCTTCCCCAGAATAAAAACGAACATTTTCAAGCAAGATGACATCGCCATCGTTCATTGTTTCAATTAGGGCTTTAACAGATTCGCCATAGGCTTCATCCGCTTTTTTAACTTCTTTCCCAAGAAGCTCGGAAAGTTTTACTCCAACAGGTGTTAAGCGCATTTCTTCTACTACTTTACCTTTTGGACGACCAAAATGGCTGGCCAGAATCACCTTGGCACCTTGCTCCATTAAATACTGGATCGTTGGCAATGCGGCACGAATCCGTGTTTCATCGGTAATTTTACCTTCTTGCATTGGAACATTAAAATCAACCCGGCAAAAAACGCGTTTTCCTTTTACATCAACATCTTTTAATGTTTTTTTATTCATATGGAAAAGCCTCCTTGAGTATTAACAACCTTAACCTGTCCAACTTTCAAAAAAAAAGGGAGGGGGGAATCTTCCCCGCTCCCCTTTGTCATACCATTAACCATTATAGAGTTCAGAGGACCGTTTTACCAGTCCTATCCAAAATGGAGATATCGTTTAGGATTAAAGTCCTTTTTGAGCAATGTAATCAATAAGGTCAACAACGCGGTTTGAGTAACCAACTTCGTTATCGTACCAAGATAATACTTTTACCATATTGCCTTCAAGAACTAAAGTTGATAATGCATCGATTGTAGAAGATGCTGGGCTTCCGTTATAGTCTGTAGAAACTAATGGAAGTTCGCTGTAATCCATAATTCCTTTTAATGGACCTTCAGATGCTGTTTTTAATGCTGCATTAATTTGTTCAGCTGTTGCATTCTTTTCTAATTCTACAACTAAGTCAACGATTGAAACGTTTGGTGTTGGCACACGTACTGCCATACCATTTAATTTCCCTTTTAACTCAGGAAGAACTAAAGATACCGCTTTTGCTGCTCCTGTTGATGTAGGAATCATGTTCTCAGCAGCCGCACGAGCACGACGGTAGTCTTTATGTGGCAAATCAAGGATTTGCTGGTCATTCGTATATGAGTGAATCGTTGTCATCATTCCGCGCTTGATGCCGAATTGATCGTTTAATACTTTAGCAAAAGGAGCAAGACAGTTTGTTGTACAAGAAGCGTTAGATAATACATGGTGGTTTGCTGCATCGTATTGATCTTCGTTAACGCCCATTACAATCGTAATGTCTTCGTTTGATGCAGGAGCAGAAATAATTACTTTCTTAGCACCAGCTTCAAGGTGTTTCGCAGCGTCTTCACGTTTTGTGAAACGTCCAGTAGATTCAACTACAACATCAACACCTAATCCACCCCAACCAAGATTAGCAGGATCGCGTTCAGCAAGAACCTTAATTTTTTTACCGCCAACGATTAAATAGTCACCATCAACCTTAACATCTTCTTGAAGAGTTCCGTGAACGGTATCGTATTTTAAAAGATGCGCAAGCATATTAGCATCTGTTAAATCATTGATTGCTACTACTTCAACGTTTGAACCTTTTAATGCTGCACGAAGTACGTTACGGCCAATACGACCAAATCCATTAATACCAACTTTAACTGTCATGATAAATTTCCTCCTATTATGAAAAAAGGTTTTTTTATTTTAAAAAGGGATTAGCCTTTTAATAACTTTCTTGCTGCACCTTCGTCTGTTATTAATATCGTTGATTCTGGTGCTTGTTTCATATAAGCCTTTATTGCTTTTACTTTAGAGCGACCACCAGCGACGGCAATCACATTTGGAATGTTAACAAGATCCTCTAGCTGTAATCCAATCGTTGAAACCTTATGGACAATATCGCCATATTCATTGAAATAATAGCCAAATGCCTCACCAACTGCATTCCCGATTTCAAGCTTGCGCTTAACTTCAGGGCTAGTTTTTCTTCGCTCGGCCATTGTAATAGCATCTCCGATTCCGTGTAAAACCATGCTAGCAGATTTGATTAGACCTAATACCTCATGAATTTCAGGCTCTTTGATGAGCGATTCATATATTTCAGTGCTAACTTGATCTGGTACATAGAAAACTCGGTGTTTGGAATGGGTGTTTTTTGACATAATCGAGCTAATCGTGTTTGCTTGGTTTTGAACATCTTCACCAATCCCACCACGTGCAGGAACAAAAAGTAATTCCTTCGTTCCAAGTTCTGGTGTCAGTACGTCTGCTAAGGCAGCCATAGTTGACCCGCCAGTTACAGCGATAATATTTTTCCCAGTTAGCAGCTTTTTCATGCAAATCGCACAGGCTTTACCTAAATCGTTTTTGACCAATGCCGACTCGTCACTATCGCCTGGTACAATCACTACCTTTCGAATACCAAGACGGTGTTTTAACTCCAATTCCATCACATCTGTACCTTTTAACTCCCTCATAAAGCCTTCAAGGTCTTCTAGCAGATTTTTCCCTTCATCCGTCAAACTCATGCCTACATTATTTGTGTAGATTAGATTTTGCTCTTTTAGAAAATCTACTTCGCTGCGAAGAACTCTTTCTGTATATCCTAGACTAGCTGCTAGACTTCTTCTCCCGACGGGTTGCATAAAACCAATCTGCCGAAGGAGAGAATAACGTTTATGTAATAGCTGTAGGAGGTCAGGTAATAATCTTTGTTGGATATCAATTAATGACTGCATGAGAGCATGCTCCTTTATTTTATGTAGTTGGTCGCAAAATGTCCACCATAGACAAATTATGTCCCACTACATCTAAAAAAAATCACCCCTGCTAACAGTTAACATTCTAACAGGAGTGAAAAACAATATCAAGCCTTAACTATTCAGATTTTTCTTGTAAACGATTTCTTATGTCAATTTTGTTAACTATCCCAAAAGCCACTTCTTCCCCGTCAATAATTACAACAGGAATCATGATCCCATACTTTTCAGTTAACTCATCACTTTCATTTATATCTATTTCTTCTAAGGTAAAATCAAAGTCTTCTTTTAACTCTAGGATGGATACCTTCGCTTTCTCGCAAAGTGAACAATTTTTCCGTGTATAAAATGTAATTTGTTTTTGCATTGTTTGTTCCTTTCTAATCAAACCTTTTTCGTTTAGAGGATGAGGGGATTCCCAATTGCTCACGATATTTTGATATGGTTCTTCTTGAAACAACGAACCCCTCGCTATTCTTTAAACATTCTACAATATCCTGATCTGATAATGGTTTTTGTTTATTTTCACTCTTGATTAAAGTAGCAATTGCGTTTTTCACCTGGCTCGAAGAGGTATTCTCTGTTGATACCGTTTGAATTGTGCTTGTAAAGAATGACTTTAACGAGTAGGTCCCGATTGGCGTTTGTACAAACTTCCCCTTGACTGCCCGACTGACGGTTGATTCATGTATCTCCAGTTCGTTAGATATTTCTTTCATTGTCATCGGTACAAGGAATTTTGGTCCCTTTTGAAAAAAAGCCGTTTGTCTTTCCACGATTTTCGCAACAACTTTTGTTAGTGTTTCCTTACGCTGTTCAATACTCTTCATAATCCAATGATAATCCTGTACCTTTTCCTGGAGAAAACGAGATACTTGACTATCATTTGTTGAAGTTAATTTTTTATAATATTGATCGTTAAAATTAACTCTTGGGAGGAGATCATCATAATAACGGACAACAAATCCTTCCTTGGAAAATTCAACAATTGCATCAGGGATAATATATCGCGTATCATCCTCTATTAGCCCTGCCCCAGGACGGGGATTAAGTTTTTGTATATAATCAAAAACCTCTTGGATCGCTTTTAAAGAGACATTCAACTCTTTAGCTATATGTTTCCACTTCTTTTCTGCAAATGGAACAAAGAAATCGGTTAGGATGATTTGAGCTAAATCATTATCGAGGTTTTCCCGTTCCACCTGAATTAATAAGCATTCTTGTAAACTGCTAGCACCAATCCCAGCTGGTTCCAGTGTTTGAATAACAATGATGCATTCTTCAATTATATCTATGGGCACCTCCAATTTTAAAGAGATTTCATTTATGTCACCTGTAAAGTAACCGTTTACATCGAGATTCTGGATTAAGTGCTTAAGAACTTTTAATTGCTTAGGTGTAAAGCTGGTTAATTTAAGTTGAGAGAGTAGCTGTTCTTCGAGCGAAAAGGTTGTCGCAGCAATTTGGTCAATCCACTCATTTTCTATTTTTTGATGTTTCCTTGGTTTTCGGTCAAGTAACGGATTAAAGGGTTGAATATTCGTGGTTTCAACCTGCATAAGGGGATTTTCAAGTGCCTTTTCTTCTAAAAAGGCAGTCAGCTCTTGCGCCGAATACTGCAACAGGGCAATCGCCTGTGACAATTCCTGCGTCATTGCTAGTTTTAATGTTTGCTGTTGCCATAACCCTTGTTTAAAGTCCATCTCCCTAATCACCCCTCACCCTATTTTACATGATTATTGGAGTTTGAGTGAATAAAAAATATAGTTAATGAAACTTGGCAGTTGATTGGAGCTCCCAGGGCTATAAAGTTAATAGTACTTCTAAAAGCATAAAAACTGCAGGTGAAATGTGCTTCATGAGACCTACTTTTGGGATTTTTTGATTAAAATGTGCTTCATGAACCCTTCATGAGACCCACTTTTATGATTTTTCAATTGAAATGTGCTTCATGAACCCCTCATGAGACCTACTTTTAGTTTTTTTCAATGGAAATGTGCTTCATGAACCCTTCATGAGACCTACTTTTAGTTTTTTTCAATGGAAATATGCTTCACGCTCCCAAACAAAAAAGTTCCCATGCTCGTATAAAACTCATACAAACACAGGAACTCATTGATTTCATGATGCGCTCGGCAGGAATCGAACCTGCATTTCAAGCTTCGGAGGCTTGCGTGCTATCCGTTGCACCACGAGCGCGCGAGACTAATGCGACTTTCATATTATATGACATGTACTTCAACTTTGCAAGTAAAGATAGGTTTAAAATCTCCCCAAATGGTTATCATGGAATAGGGAAAGTTGTCGAACAAATTTAAAGCGAATTGTTTGACCTTAATTGACCATCAGTGTATGATTACAATACATATTAAAACTTTTCATACTCAAAGGAGGAAGAAAAAAATGAATTTGATTCCTACAGTTATTGAACAAACAAACCGCGGGGAACGTGCCTATGATATTTATTCACGTCTGTTAAAAGACAGAATTATTATGCTTGGAAGCGCGATTGATGATCATGTTTCTAACTCAATTGTAGCACAACTATTATTCCTAGAAGCGGATAACCCAGAAAAAGATATTTCTCTTTATATTAACAGTCCAGGTGGAAGTATTACTGCTGGTATGGCTATTTATGACACGATGCAATTTATTAAGCCAAAGGTACATACCATTTGTATCGGTATGGCTGCATCAATGGGTGCATTCTTACTTGCTGCAGGTGAAAAAGGTCATCGTTATGCATTACCAAACTCTGAAGTAATGATCCATCAGCCGTTAGGCGGAGCACAAGGTCAAGCAACTGAAATTGAAATCGCTGCGAAGCGTATTCTCTTCCTTCGTGATAAATTGAATGGAATTTTAGCTGAGCGCACTGGACAGTCGCTTGAAGTTATCGGAAGAGATACAGAACGCGACAATTTCATGACAGCTGATAGAGCTAAAGAATATGGTTTAATTGACCATATTATCAGTCGTAATGTCATTGATGAGAAAAAATAAGAATCAAAAAGGTTTGGCCATATTTGGCCAAACCTTTCAGACTGTCGACAAATCCAAAGAATTTGGGTTTGTCGGCAGTCTTTTTTATGTCTTTTTTAAATTGTTTGTTGATTTGCGCTCCAGGCGCTTCGCTT
>JAQSXG010000285.1 GCA_029256785.1 Neobacillus sp. | reverse complement strand
ACCATGATTGTGGCACCAACAACAATTCCCCGTTTGTTTGTAACAAGTTCATTCTCATACGCCCGATTAGTTATCTTTCCAACCTCCCTTTTCTTTATGGCTGCTATTGCACCTGCAACAACGAGAGGGTCTGGGCGAAGGAAAACTAGTAATACCAAACCGGCAAGGATGTAGGCAGCTGCTGCTAGTATGAACGGACCAGCTAGAGCCGGTACTCCAATTCCTAAAGCGAATTGTCCCATTACACCAACTAAATTCGGTCCTGCTACCGCTCCGAATGTGGTTGATACCATCGCAATACTGATGGCTGTTGCACGTTGAGTGGATTTTGCTAAATCTGTCCCTGCATACCGGGCCTGTAAATTAGTAGCAGTTCCTGCACCATAGATTAGCAGTGAAGCAAAAAGAAGGACAATACTATTAATTATTGCTGCTATCACTATTCCGATGGCAGCAAAACCACCAACTAAAAACCCAGTTGAAAGTCCCAACCGGCGCCCATAACGTTGGGAGAGTCGACCGACTGATAAAGCAGCCCCTGCTGATCCTAATGTAATTAAGGCAACGGGTATTCCTGCAAAGCCATCTGTACCCAGCATATCTTGTGCAAGCAATGCTCCAACCGTTACACCTGCGGCAAGACCTGCACCGCCAAAAATTTGTGACAGGACAACAATAAACAATGTTCGTTTATATAACTTTTGCTGTAATTCTGGAGAATCTATGTAACTCTGTACCCATTCTGCTTGACTTTCTAAAGCTTTAGAATCATCTTGAGTCACCTTTCATTCCCTCTTCCCGATTATTTTATCTATATCATCTTCTTACACCATGACTGTCCTATCATTCATTTTAATACAAATACTACCGTAATTGCGGAAATTTTCTTTTAACTATGTTACTATAGTTTTTACGGGGGAAAAACTTCCACTTTCGAAGTTTTCACTGTCAATTACTGCAAGAAAATTTACTATTGGAGGGTAAAAGTTATGGTACTACCAAACTTCGAAGAGAATTTACAGAAATATTCAAAACTTCTAGTTGCAAAAGGCATTAATGTTCAACCAAAAGATTGGGTAAAATTATACATTACTGTTGATCAAGCACCTTTAGCCCGTTTAATCACTAAAGAAGCATACAAGCTTGGAGCTGAAAAGGTCATTATTAAATGGACTGATGATGAAATTACTAAACTGAATTACATAAATCAACCCTTAGATGTACTTACTGATATTGCTGATTATGAAATCCAAGAAACGGAAGACCATGTATTAAATCGTCGTGTCAGCCGTCTCTCCATCGTATCAAGCGATCCAGGTTTACTAAACGAAGTTGATCCAGAGAAAATTGCCGCCTTCCAAAATGTTGCAGGTAAGGCATTCAAAGCACAACGGATTGCGACTCAAAATGATGATATTAAATGGACAGTTGCCGCGGCTGCAGGAGCTGGGTGGGCTGCACAAGTATTCCCTGACTTGACTTCATCAGAAGAACAAGTCGATGCCTTATGGGATCAAATCTTCAAGACTTGTCGTGTGTATTCCGATGACCCTGTTGTAGCATGGGATGACCATAAAAAGCTATTGAATGATATGGCAGCGAAACTAAATGAGCTTCAATTCGATGCGTTACACTACACAGCACCTGGCACTGATTTAACACTAGGTTTGCCAAAGAACCATATTTGGATGAGTGCAGAAAGTAAAAATCCAAAAGGTGAAGAATTTATTGCCAATATGCCAACGGAAGAAGTTTACACTGCTCCCGATACACATCGCATGGATGGTGTGGTTCGCAGTACAAAGCCACTTAGCTATGCGGGGACATTAATCGAAGGTATTGAAGTCCACTTTAAAGACGGCAAAATTGTTGATATTTCTGCTGAAAAAGGGGATGAAACAATTAAGAAATTGGTATTTGATAATGAAGGGGGAACTGGCTTGGGTGAAGTAGCGTTAGTTCCAGACCCATCACCGATTTCGCAATCAGGTATTACCTTTTTTACGACATTATATGATGAAAATGCATCAAATCATTTAGCAATCGGAGCAGCCTATCCAACGACGATTCAAGGTGGTACAAAGATGAGTCAAGAGGAATTATTAGCAAATGGCATGAATACATCAATTGTACACGTTGACTTTATGATTGGTTCTGCCCAAATGGATATTGATGGAATCAAACAAGATGGCACCATTGTCCCTATCTTCCGTAATGGGGATTGGGCACTATAAAATAAAAAAAATTCAAGAGAAAAAGCTTCAACTTAGAAGCTGCCTCTTGGATTTTTTATTTTAGACAATCGTTCCGATCTTTTCTTCAAGGTACTCATCAACAAGTAAATTGAGCTTTATAGAAAGCGTAATATAATCATTGCTGCCAGGGCCCTTTTGATTATATAACTCGCTTTTTTTCGTTCTAAGATGGGATATTTCCGTTAATAGTTTTATATTTTCAGCCGGAATGACCTGGTTTGTATTCATCCTATACCTGCACCTCGTAAAGAGAATTTTTGATTTTGGAGGCATGATGATTAAACTACAAATGATATCTATATATATTCCAAAACCGAATAAAGCGTAACATACTCCCATTTTTATGTGAATATGAAATGAAAAAGTAAAACTATTTAAAAAACCGTAAATAATACTGATATATCAAGTATCTCTAAACTTTAAAGCAATATGATTATCCCATATAATAGACAAGCAAATACTTATTATATTGTAATAACATCATTAAAAAAATAATAATATTCCCACAATTAAAAAGATGAGGCGCTAAGTAAAGTAATAGCGTCTCATCCATAAGTTTTACCTAGATATTCTCCTGCTTTAACCCATCAATAATATTTTCATTCTTTATTTTCTTAATTGAGTAAAGCATTGCAGCACTTACAATGAGAAAGATTGCAATTACTACATATAAGATACTCATCCATGGGAGCGCAAATCCATATTCAAAGGTATTTTCCAATGCCTTGTACATTAAAACCATCACAATAATACTAATCGGCAATCCATATAAAAGTGACTTAACACCATAAAATATACTCTCGTAATTAATCATTTTATTAAACCCTTTTGGTGTCATTCCTACTGATTTTAACATCGCAAATTCACGTTTTCGAAGGGAAATACTTGTCGAGATTGTATTAAATATATTCGCAATTGAAATCAATGAAATAAGTGTAATGAATCCATACATAAAGATTGACATAATCAATAGCAATTGTTGATCCTGTTGCCTTTTCTCATAAACATTATACACATACATATCTGACTCTTTCACTTCTTCAATTGCATCTTGTGTAGCGATTGGATCTGAACTATTCAGATATAAATAGGGTTGAATATCTTTTTCTACCTGTTCATTGATCAATTGATGCATCGTCTTTTCAGAAACAATGACATCAAGCCCACCAGCACTTGCAGTCTGAATGCCCATTGGAACTTCATCGGTCAAAGCACCAACTTCTACTTTATTTATATACGTCTCCTCATTTGTTTCATAATTTAATTTATATAAATCTATAAACTCACCAGGAGAAGTGGTTATTGAATTTGTTTCAATAAACTTACCAACCTGAGGGTCTTCATAAGAAGTTTGTTCAATGATAATCGCTTTCGGTTGGTAGGGATCCTGAAACATTTCTATATCTGCTCCTGTTTTTTTTGCATAGGCACGAAAGCTTTGTTCATCCAATCCATGTAAAACGACATAATAAGGATACAGTCCATCTTTTAGATTCTCCTTAACGTTTTGCGGACTCTTTTTCAATTCTTCAGAGATTTTTGTAGGATCAATCCAAGTAGTTAAATCAAGCTGTTCTACAATACTAGATTCGGTAATAAACTCAAGATTTACTAGCGATTTTAGCTCTGGACTGTCCCCATTATTACCCATTACTTGAATATCATAATTAACATCATCCTTAGCAAGCTCTAAGGATTTTTGTAAATTTGATGTAAAAAAGGTGACAGCTAGAAATAGGACGATACTAATACCTAATGAGAATACGGTAGCCTGGTACCTTCGTTTATTCCTTTTTAAGTTTTTCAGTCCAATTTCAGCTTCCATCCCAAATATTTTCCGAATAAGTTTGGAGGTTTTTACTGCTTTTCTTGAAAGTTTAACATCCTGTGTTTGACGAATTGCATCAATCGCAGAAATCTTAGATGCTTTACGTGCAGGTAAATAGGTTGAAATAAATATAGTTAAAATAGATATAGAACATGCAACCAAGATGGAATTAATAGTAACTACCACCTGAAATTCTTCAGATATGCCTAATGCACTTTCAAGAAACGTATTGATTACCAAAAAGGTAACTGCAATTCCGCCTAACCCGGCCACGATACCAATAGGAATACTAATTGCACCAATAATTGCTCCTTCAAAGAAAACAGAATTTCTTTTTTGTGCTTTCGTTGCTCCAACACTAGAAAGCATCCCTAAATGTCTGGAACGTTCGGAAACACTGATAGCAAAAGCATTATAAATGAGCGCGACGGAACCTATGATGATAACAGTCATTATGATTCCAGCCAATCCGAATAGTGTCTTTCTTAAATTATCATTATCGGTTACCCCGTAGTAACGGAGTAAATCATCATTAAAAGTTACTTTCTCTATATTATTTTCCTTAGCCAATTGTTCTGCATGCTCATAGAGCGAGCCTTTCACATTATTTAAGACAACAACAGCATCAACGGTTTCATCGTTGTCTATTAGTGTTTGGTCTACATAGCTAATTACTGTGTAACCTGGGGCCCATAATGGTTCAAACGGAGGTCGTTCAATTATTCCTACTACCTTAAATGTACTCTTTGAATCTATTTTCAGTTCTTCGATAACACCATTCTCATCTGTAAGGAGCGAATCATTTTGGTCTAAAGGACTCACCACTTCCGCAGAAAACCTGCTACCTATCTCAATAGTAAATTGATCGCCAATCTTATAATCCACCTTAGCATTTGTTTCAATTGCCTCTGAAATGACCACTTCATTTTCTGTTTTCGGAAGTCGTCCTTTGCTTACTTTTACAGGAAATTGCTTAAATGCTTGTTCATTATATTCCATGAGATATAAATAGGGTTTACTTTCATTTTGGGAATTTGGTAAGGATGCAAAGCCAAGATCCTTTTTGATTGCAAACTTTTTGGTGTCTTCATCTTTTTCAATTTCTGTAATTTGCTCGGAGGTTACATTCTTATATTGGACATGCCATTCTCCGTCTGTTGCAATAGATTGTCTTTTCAAAAGATCTAAAAAAGAAACTCCAAGTGTAGCTACCGCAGTGACCATTGCAACCGAGATAATCACACCAATAATCGTTACTAGTGTTCTCCTTTTATTCTCTTTCAAATGCCTAACGGTTACTTTATTGATGATATTCACGGACGAATCACCTCATCTTTGGCAATCCTTCCATCTTCCATTGAAATGACACGGTCGGCTTGTAGCGCTATTCTCTCATCATGTGTAATCACAATAAGTGTCTGATTGAAAGCTTTATTAAACATTTTAAGAAGTTCCATAATCTCATTACTATTCTTACTATCCAAGTTACCCGTTGGTTCATCTGCCAACATTATTGCTGGATTACTTACAAGCGCTCGTCCAATCGAGACCCGCTGCTGCTGACCTCCTGAGAGCTGGTTCGGCAAATGATTTAATCTATTATTCAAACCTAATGTATTTACAATTTTTTCAAACTGTTTAGGGTCTACTTTATGATCGTCTAACAGGATAGGCAGGGTGATATTCTCTTCTACTGTTAGTATTGGTATAAGATTATAAAATTGATAAATTAAACCGATTTGTCTACGTCTAAAGATTGCTAACTGTGTTTCATCTAACTGGTAAATATCTGTGTTATCAACGAGTACCTTCCCGCTTGTGGGACGGTCTACACCGCCAAGTAAGTGAAGTAAAGTAGATTTTCCAGACCCCGAAGGACCGATAATTGTTACAAATTCACCCTTTTTTACTGAGAAAGATACATCGTCAAGTGCCTTAACCGCTGTTTCGCCTTTGCCATACACTTTAGACAGATTTTCTATTTGCAAGATATTCATTGTAAAACCTCCATGTTTTTGATGTTGGCTTCAGTATATCCATCTAAAATGACTTTCAAGTGACTCTTAAATGACAGTTTAGTCACTTTAGAATAAAAAGGCGGAAGCGCCCGTTTAGCAACGTATGGACTGGAGCGCTCCGCATGAGATAAAGGAAACACGAAGAGCGTCAGCGATTCAATGTTGACTTATCGTAAGGAGGAGAGCGAAGTCCACTAGTCGCTGGGCG
>JAQSXG010000284.1 GCA_029256785.1 Neobacillus sp. | reverse complement strand
AAAGCTAAAAAAGCTAGAAGCCTTGATAATCCAGTCATTATCCACAGTGACAGGGGTGTGCAATATGTTTCAAAGGCATATCTTGAAGCAACGCCAGCTAATAAATTTATCAGAAGTTATTCTAGGAAAGGTACACCATGGGACAACGCGCCTATTGAATCATTTCATGCACTAATAAAACGAGAATGGCTTAATCGTTTTGTGATTAAGCATCTTAAACACGCCCATGAACTGACATTTGAATACATTGATACATTCTATAATACTACCAGACTTCATAGTTTTTGCAACATGATGTCACCACATGATTTTGAGGCAAAATCTGCAATATAATATATTCATGAAAAAATTCGAGTTTAGGTTGTCCTTTTTCTTGACAGAAGACCACATCCTTTAATATCTCCTTCAAGTATCCATTGAGGTGAGCATTTTCTCGCAAGTACACAGAAGATTTGTTCACAAGCATCTTTGGTACTCCTTCCTTTCCTAAATCCAAAGGATATATTGTCACCATTGACTTCTGCTATAGGTTCCAATGCAAGAGCGTAGAGTGTTTGCATCACTCTATCATACATAGTCGGGATTCCAAGCGATCGTTTGTTTTTCTTGTCTTTCTTCTCAATGTAGACTCTTCTAAGTGGTTTTGCTTTATATTGTTTATTTGTGAGAGAAAGAATTGCTTTCATTTTTGCAGCAGATGTTGACCAAAGTTGTTTATCTACTCCAGAGGTATTCTTACCTTTGTTAGAAGTGACTTTCTTAACTGCAAGAGCTTTTGCATAGAATGAATGTGTAAGTAAGTATTGTAGTCTTTTGACTTTGTTGATATCATTTTTCGCTGTTGCCTTAGCAATCCTGATTTGTAGTCTATTAACTTCTTTTGTAGCTTTCCTCCAGTCAATGGATTCCCATTGTTCTGAAAGTATTGCTGTGTCTTTTAGCTTCTCGGTTTTACCCGTCGTTCAATAACTAAAATTCATAGGTATACATTCCTTTCCTGCTAAGAAATACCATGAGACAAGCAATAATCTCTGTTCAAAACTACAGAATTTGTGACCTTTACAAAGGTGACCTCTGATCTTGAAATCTATAACAAAAATTCAAACTGCCTTTGATGTCCTTCGGATAAATAGCTATATAATAAATGTAATGAATATAAGCAAATCATTTTTTATTATTGCAGATAAATCCTTTTACCTCATCAATTGTGTACGTACCATTATTTTTTGAGTGCAAAATCAGATGGCAGTTTGGACAAACTGGCGCGAGATCTATCTGAGGATTAAGCTCATATGCTTTATCCAACTCATGTAAAGGCTTTTTATGATGTATATGGATTTTCCCTGAAAATTGTTTGCCATAAAATTCTCCGAAATCAAATCCACAAATAATACATTTAAATCCAAGAGATTTTATACAATCTTTTCTTGCTATTGGATTACGCTCATATGCGTTTACTACGATTTGCTTTGTAGCACCCTCAATGTATGTATTATGTTCACCGACATTAATATCATCTGAAAATATTATTTCACTTTTATTTCTGCAAAAGGTATTGTCCCAATTGTGCACATTTAAAAATTCAATATATTTATTTAATCTTGACTTGTAATCCCTGGTACTATCATAAAACGATTTGTATAGATCATTATTATCAGGATCAATGGGTATATTGTGTAAAGGTTTTTTCTGAGAGTTTTGGTCTGACGTAGAATAGGTTAATCTGCTTAGTAATTGAATGCATTTATCGTTTTTATAGCACTCATCAATGTCACCTTCATATTTTTCTATCCTCTGCAGTTTGCCAATAAAAGTTTGGTATGATGAAACATTGTTACTAATTAACCATTGTCTATATTCATTTATCAACATGACTAAATCCTCCTACTTTACAAAACCTTCATCTTTGGCACGCTCTAAAATATCCATCAGTACAACAGCCTGTTTCTCACTTGGAATTTTACCGTATTCCATACCAATAGCAAATTCTAAAATTCCCATTTCCTTTGGAGAAAGGAATTTTCTTTCAAACATGAATTGAGCTACTGATTTCCATAAAGCCGCACCTTTGCTTATTGCCTCAGACTGTACTTGGATGCCGTTTACCATCTTGCGATCTTTTTTGCTGTTTCTCACATTTTCATTCACATCATCA
The DNA here is from genome assembly GCA_029256785.1 of Neobacillus sp. GTDB lineage: Bacteria > Bacillota > Bacilli > Bacillales > Cytobacillaceae > Neobacillus. The sequence continues at coordinate 4,163 of JAQSXG010000284.1, read as the reverse complement.
ATAGAAGTTAAAATCTGCTTTATATCTGGAGAAAAATTAAAGTGAGTTTTTTTGCATCCATCCCAACATGCTTCACGTTTACACCATTCAGTAACATTCATTACAGGTCTACTCTCATCTGTTATGTAGTCAAAAACATGCTTTGCAATAAGTAACATTTGTTTTTCAAACTCTGAAGATAGGCTTTGCTTTGACCATATTGCGCCTAAATCAAGTGTCATATTAGGAAATTCATTCTCTATTTTTTGATGCAAGAAAGAAATAGTATATACAATAACATTCGCTCTATAGCCACTTTCATACCAACGTTGCTTTGGTATGGCTTTTTCAAGAGTTCTATAAATGATTAGCAAAGATACTATATTTTTGTAATACAAGTCATTAAATATATCTGAATTTTTCCCCCACTCAATTACAATAACTTCAGCCCATTTTTTAAAACTCTTTTGCGCACCTGCACTGGCTACATGCGGAAACATTCTCCACGAATTTTCAAGTTTTGCGAGCATTGTCTTGTCAAACAATTGAACCTTAGGATTGGTAAGCATAAACTGCTTTTTCTGTGAAGCGGTCATTTTACTTTGCTCATTCTCATATTGCCCTCTTGCACGTTCATAGAACCAATGTGTTTCATACTGTACTCCTAAAGCAGCAGGTGCATAAAGACGACGAGATGTCTGTTGCATTCTAATATTAAACTCATGGTTAGAAAAGAAGTCTGCTTCACTTACTTTATTTTGGCTGTTAGAGCAGCGAGATATATTAGGTATTATTTCACTTGCTACTTCACTATTTTCTACTACTGTTAATTTCATTTGCACGAAGATTCCATCAAGAGTAGCTTTATCTTTAAATCGGGTATTGGACAATGAGGCCGTAGTTTGCCCACCATTTACAATCTGCAAGTCTTTTATGTAAGTAATATATGGTTGACCCTCTATAGTTTCAACAGCTATTTCAGATGCTGTTGCTGCAATGCCATTGTTATATGCAAAAAACATGTTTCGCTCATCACCTAAAATTGTACGCCTTATGTTTTTATTGACATTGCCTCTCGCACTCAAGAAGGTACGAACATTACCCTCAAGCAGTCGACTACCATACATATCATACATATCTGCCAAAAATGCAGCCGGTAAAACACAAAGATAGCATTTGCAAGATGTAATGTTTACATTACTGGCTATAAGACAAGGAATGCCATTATTAATGATATTTTTCAAATCAATCTCCACTGGCTCATGCCCGTCACCGATACCGAGCATTCTATGTAAGCGTACAATATCCCACAAATGATACTCACATGGTATATCATAAACAGTATTTTCCTTAAAGGAACCTATTTTCTCACTCATTTCTTTATCTGTAATAATATAAAATTTTAATTTACGGATTTTATCTTGTAAAGAGTGCAGCTTGTCAACAAGATCAAAGGTAGGCGTACTCATCTCAATCTCACTTCGCAGTTTACCATTTATGCTTTCCTCAGCTAATACCCGAAGCCTTCCCAAAAGCGTATTAGCATCAGTTTGGGTAAGCCTAGACATATCATCTTCTCCAGTGAAATCTGCAATTATTATCGTCATTGACTTATCGTAATCATCATATGAATAAGCATCAACTCGATATTTTTTTCGACTAGATATCCCTACATAATAGCAAAGTTCATAGTCATCAAAAAGTTCTCCACTCACAAGGTTATCACAAACAACTCGCACAAAAGACGCAGAAGTACCTTCGTTCTCCGCCGCCGCTACCGCTTTTACATTTTCCAAGTAATCCTTGCGAAATTCATGCAAATCCATTTGTCTAATCCTCCACTATTTCAAATTCCTTTATTTCTGATAAAGCAATATCATATTTCACTTTTATAATCTCATTAGGAATAGTTTCCCTCTGCAGTTTTGGAAAATTCTTATCTACTCTATAAAACCTAAATCCAGAAAAAACATAATAGCGGTCATAGTATTCTTTACGATGTATGTACCCAAGCTCCAGTAATTTTGATTCAAAGTCAAATAATGCGCTTGGACTTGCACTAAGTTCTTCTTTAAACTCATTTATAAGTCCGGCAAAGCTAAAACCATTGGCATCTGCAGACGAAGTGTTATCAACAGTTGCAACAACTAGGGTTCCAATATTTTTAGATGACAACTGTTCTATTGATGAAATAGTAATGGATGTTTTTCTAGCTTTCACAGCCTTTACCTCTGCCCAAGTGTCTTCAAAAACAAAGTCCTTGTTCGCTCCATCGGGACCAAGCCAAACAGAAAGAATTGTATCCCAGTCATACTTTGTACGAAGTTCATATTTTGCGTATAACAGCTCCCCTATGATACCTTTTATGATTTCATCTGCTAACAATTCATTTCCACCTTCCATTAGCTTTTGCCATTTAAGAAAGCGTATAATTACTACTTCCAATGCAGCGGTTTTGTTTTTGGCGCTTCGAGAATGTTCTATCAAGTCCCAAGAAAGATGTGCGAAAACTTCCTCTTGTTCTTTTTTCAAAAGTTTAATCTGTGTTGCCCAACGCCCATCCTTTCTCCCACCTTTAATAATTTCCATCGATCTACTAGAACGCATTTTTCCAGGCTCAATTTCAGAGATTATGAGTAATTCTTTTGCATTATTAGTATCTTTGCCAAGAAATATATCTAAAATATGCTCATCATCTACTCGCTGATAGGCAGAATCAGAAGACGGAACGGTGTTCCACTTATTATACAGGTCATCAATCTTCATCTTCGTCACCCTCCAGATTTAAGTCTACATTACTGAAATTTTTCTGGTATTCAACCATATTGACTTTATAATATGCTTTTTCCTCCTTCTCGTTTGTGCGCGGAAAACCGAGCCCTAACGCCACAACTGTTTTATCTCCAAGTAATTGACTTGCGGCCGAGTATTTTTCCTCATCTTTACACACCATTAAGTAGATGATTAAGAGTGGTTTTTCGGCATAACGCAAATACATATGGTCAGGAACTGTTACCTTATCAGTCTTTCGAACCTTGCCATCTTTTTCTTTTTCGTTTCGTTCTTCAAGATAACACTTTAACGCTTTCAACTTGGCTTCCTCCGAAAGTGTTATTTTCGTTGTCCCCACCGAACCTACTCTCGATTTATTACCTGAAACTCTTATACAGTCATCAACTATGGACAAACCACGCACAGAACGTTTAATGATAATTCCAGCTATTTCTCTATCATCTGGTTCTGTGCCATTGGCAATCAAAACACACCAATCTTTAAGATTTATGGCATTATTTTCAATATACCGACCGATTTCTCTTGCGTTAAACACTAAGTGTCCGGGATGAGAAGCAAAGTTTCTAACATATTCTGCGATAACATTGCTTGGCACATCTGTATATAATCGCTCAGATTTTGAATTATCAACAGAAACTTTATTTGCAATATTCTCAATAAAATTTACAGTATGCTTATAATTATATTCAACAGTTTTTGTAGTAAGCCATGGGGTTTCTACAAGCTTTCCGCTGAGGGAAATCCATGTTTCGAAAGGTTTGGCTGTTCTCATTTTGTTGCTTGCAGTAATCATAAGTGTGTCAGGGTGTTCACGAACTTTTAGACCAAAATCTTTTGGTGTTTGCATAAGTTTATTCATATATGTAATCTCACTACGAAGTTCATTGCAAGCTTTTGTAATGAATGAGTACCATTCAGCCGTGCGTTCTGTCATCCAAACCTTACAAATATCTTTATAACCGGGTCGATATCCAAACCAACGCCCCATCTGAAGTAATGTATCATACATTTTCGACTCTCGATAAAAGTAACTAACACAGAGCCCTTCAAGAGTTATACCTCTTGATAAACTGTTTCCGCCTATCGCAATAACACGATAACCTTTTTCTTTATAAGGTTCATAATCTAAGCGTTCAAGGCCTTTTGCTTTAGTGCGTGTGTTAACCATAGTTGCCTTTATTGGCATTGTACTTTCTGTTAGCTTAGGTAAAATTTCTTCAAATGATCTGTTAACCTTGCTTTCTAATTTATAATCGTTCCAAACATCAAAAAGCGTAGAAATAGTCGTATTTTTGATAGCTGTTTCAAATGGTAGTTTTGAATAATGTTTAATTTCTTTTTGTGCCTTATCTAAATAAGCATCAATTAACTCATAAGTTTGCTCTTGTGGG
>JAQSXG010000283.1 GCA_029256785.1 Neobacillus sp. | reverse complement strand
CAGAAATAGTAGCGATGGAAATAATTGCCAGTATACTGGCAGAATCCAAGGCAGAAATGCAAGTGGAACATTAACCTGTGATCAGGGTGGAGGTCAGTGGACAGCAAGCATCCGTAGCTAACGCAGTAATATGGAATAAAAAGTAAAAAATTATAAACCTGTCTCTTAGGTAAACAAAACAGAGGGATAGGTTTTTTTCATGCCTTTTTTCATACTGGTATTTCACTACTCTTTTCTTCGTAATTCTTTTACCGCTCAAAGTTCCCCCTCCAAATATCCGAACATCTTCCTTAAGATTATCAAAAAAAAAGTTTATGAAGTGAACAATGTAATAAAATTTTATGAATTTTTAACTGAATGCTGTACATCATAACTTACTTGCTTGTTTAGTAAACCTGTAGTTTTATAGAGGTAATCTCTTAATGTTGGGTTGAATATAATATATATGAACCCTTTTACCCCATTTCAATACAGACGAATTTTTCCATTTATAGGGGTGTATTAACATAAAGGGTTGCTCAAAAAGTCAAATTAGAGGGGTGAATAAGATGACATTATTGGGCTGGTTTTTTTGGGGAAGTATCCTATTGGTTATTATAGTCGCAGTATTCCTTCAAAGGAAAGGGGTAAAACCCCCTCCAGAGAAAACGGAAAGTCAGCTGAATGCCGAAAGACATGCTCAAGAATCAAACAAAGTTAATTTTCCAGGTGGACCTGGATCTTAAAAAAGCTTTATTTGAAGTGTCAGGGATCTGTTCCCTGACACTTTTTCTATTGAAATAATAGTACCATTTCAATCGTAGATTTGCCTCCTCCGCCCAAATGTAAACAAAAGTTGATATTGAATTTATATTTGTAGGATAATATAACTATCGAAGTACATACAGGAGGGTTAATAATGAGAAAACTATTAAATCCAATTACCGATTGGGTTGCAACAAAGCGTGGTATGTGGATTACGATTATCGCCTGGCTCGTCCTTATGGTTGGCTTAAGTGCCGGACCAATGCTTGGTGATTATAAAGTAACCAATTTCCAAGCACTCCCTGATGATGCACAATCACTAATCGCGGAGAAAAAAACAGAAGAACTATTTCCTAACGAGCAAGGAACACCAGGAATACTGGTTTTCCATAATGAAAATGGTGACATCATAGTAGATGAAGTCAAACAAATATTGGATGGAATCATTGCCGAGGATATAAAAGGGATTGAAACCATCGTTGATATTAGCGCACTCCCGCCGCAAGCATTGACAGGCTTTATGTCTGAAGATGGTTCAACGATGATTGTGCCGATGGAATCGGAAAAAGGTCTTGGGAATAATGAGTATTCCGAAATCAATGACAAAGCCACTGAAGTGGGCACAAAAATCGCTAAGTCACTTGAAAGTACAAAATTTTATATCACCGGTCCAGTAGGGATTGCGGGTGATACGATTAAATTGTTTGAACAAGCGGATTTTGTCCTCCTGTTTGCAACGATTGTGATTATTTTAGTATTATTGATTGCTATTTACCGTTCACCATTACTTGCCTTTATCCCGTTACTTGCAACGGTTATCGTTTATCAGGTGGTGAATCAAAGTGTTGCCTTAATGGGTGCAGGTGGTTTAGAAATTAATAATTCTACCACATCGATCATGAGTATCTTGCTTTTTGCTGCATTAATTGATTATTCGTTATTTGTGTTCTCTCGTTTTCGTGAGGAGCTTAACAAATATGAGAGTAAATTTGATGCCATGAAGTATGCTATGCGTGCTACTGGTGAGCCATTATTTTTCGCTGGTGGAACCGTGTTTGCTGCTATGCTAATCTTATTTTTCGCAAGTTTTCGTGAATACCAGAACTTTGCTCCCATCTTCGGGATTGCGATCTTCTTTATCATTCTAGCTTCAATCACATTGGTACCTGCATTGTTTACGTTATTCGGCAGAAAAGCCTTCTGGCCGAAGGTTCCAAAATATAATGATTTAAAAGAAATTAAACATGGTGTCTGGGGACCAATTGCCAAGTTCGTCGTAAACAAGCCTGGTATTTCTGGCGGTGTCGTTGCAGTTATTCTAGTTATTACTGCTTTAAACGTGTTTAATCTAGAGTATGAATTTGATACAGTGAAAAAGTTCCCGAAAGATTTACCTTCACGTGTCGGTTACGAAATTGTTGAGTCAAAATATGACAAAGGAGAGCTTGCACCTTCTACCCTACTCATCATAGGTGAAGAATCATTAACAGCAGACGATTCAAAAGCAATCATTGAAAAATTGCAGACTGAAGATGAAATTGCCGCTGTTCGGATGATGGGTCAAACGGAAGATGCAAAAGCGTTGAAACTAAGCGTTTCACTATCCCTGAATCCATACTCTAAAGAAGCTCTTAATTATATAGATGATTTACGTGAAAAAACACCTGATATGTTAAAGGATTTATCCATCGATGGTGAAGCTCATTATAGTGGAGTGACAACGAAACTAGCCGATGAACGCCAAGTAAATAATAAAGATATAATAAAAATAGTGATTCTTGAAACACTACTTATTTTAGTATTATTATTTGCTCTTACACGTTCCATTAAGATGCCACTATATATGATGGCAACGATCCTACTATCTTATGTTTCTGCTTTGGGTCTGGGAATTTTCCTAGTAGATGTCCTATTTGGATATGAGGCCGTGGGTACTCGTGTTCCAGTTTATGCGTTCATTTTCCTTGTAGCATTGGGGATCGATTATAATATTATCCTTGTTTCACGGTTTATGGAGGAAAGAAGAACATATCGTGTGAAAGAGGCACTTGAAATTGCTATCCGCAATACTGGCGGTGTTATTTCATCAGCTGGTATTATTTTAGCGGCAACTTTTGCTGCCCTAACTACGATGCCTATCGCTGATTTATTCATTTTTGGATTTATGATTGCGATTGGAATCTTGATTGATACCTTCCTTGTGCGCGGTATGTTACTTCCTGCATTAATACTATTATTTGAAAAAGACAAGCAAACCTCTCATAATAGTCAATAAACAGAATACAAAGGGTTTTCCCTTTGTATTTCTTTTTAGGAGGCATAACCTATGAAAATTCTCGTTGTAGATGATGATGTATATATACAACAGCTTGTCTCTATCCATTTAAGCCGTGAAGGCTATCAAGTTATTCGCGCGAATCAGGCAGAAGAAGCCTTAGCCTTTTTGGAAGAAAAAACGGTTGATTTAGCGATAGTTGATGTGATGATGCCGGGAATGAACGGATTTGAGTTAACAAAAATATTGACTGAGGACTTTTCTATCCCTGTTATTTTGTTAACTGCTAAAGGACAGCTTGACGACAAGGAACAAGGATTTTTATCTGGATCAGAGGATTATATCGTGAAACCATTCGAAGTGAAGGAATTACTTTTCCGTGTGGCAGTTGTGTTACGGCGCGTCGAACGGGCAATTGAAACAGTCATCAAAGTCGGAAATCTTTTAATTGACCGAAAATGCTTTGAAGTAACTATTAATCAAGAAACAATTCTACTTCCACTGAAGGAGTTCGAATTGCTTAGTCTGTTGGCCTCACGCGTGAACAAGATTACTCCCAGGACCGCCTTAATTGAACAGGCTTGGGGGGTAGATTATGAAGGAAGCGAACAAACGCTAAATACCCATATCAACCGTATTCGTGACCGATTGAAAAAGTACGAAGCAACCGTGGAGATTCAAACGGTTCGCGGGATTGGTTATAAGCTTGAGGTAATAAAGTGAGAACTCTTTACCGAAAATTTATTGTAGCCATTCTCTTTCTTTTAACGATAAGTATCACGATTGGATTTATTTTATCCAACTTGGTATACATGTCTTCAACGAAGCAAAAAATCGACCAACAAAATGTAGTGATTGCGAAGGAAATTGCATCAAACCTTGAAACCAGTTCCCATTTTGCTTCCTTCGAGCCTTATTTGAAGTCAATTGGTAAGCTTGGGTATCAAATTTATGTGTTGAATGATTCGGGAAAAGAAGCTTATTTTGGTCAGCCTTTTACAAAGACCGAACTTCCTCAGGAAGCCATGAAGGTTCTTGAAGATAAGAAAACATACCATGGAATGGAAAGCTTCTCTAGTCAGTTTTTAATGATGGGGCATTTCTCTAATGATGTCAAAAACACCGTTGGGGTCCCCTTTTCCATGAATGAGCAGCAATACGGTTTATTCTTGCGTCCAAATAATAAGCTCCTTTTTTCCGATATTCACATCATTCTAGCTGGGTTTATTGTTGCCGTTTCAATTATTAGCATCATTGGGGTCTTATGGTTTGCCAAGTATCTTATTCAACCAATCACAAAGCTAACGGAAGCGACGAAAGAAATTACACGCGAGAATTTTAATTATTCTTTGAAAATTGACCGGAATGATGAGATTGGTGAATTAATTAAAAGCTTTGACACGATGCAGAAACAATTACAGCATAATGTTCAAGCGCGAAAATCATTTATCAATGACGTTTCCCATGATTTCCAGTCTCCACTCATGAATATTCAAGGGTATGCGGAGCTTCTGAAGTCTCAGGAAATAACCGAACAGGAACGCAGTGACTACTTGGAAATCATTGACCATGAATCTAAACGGCTTTCTAATTTAACAAAGCAACTATTGGTGTTAACATCCCTTGATCAGAATGCCTACCCGATGAAGCTCTCAAGCGTCAAAATTGATGACCAGATTAAACAAACCTTACACAGGAATCAATGGCGACTCGAGGAAAAAGAAATCGAAGTATCCTATAAGCTCCCTTCCATCATCATGAAGGTTGACGCAGAGCTTATGAGCAATGTTTGGGATAACTTACTGACAAACGCGATCAAGTATAATGTTCCCGGAGGTAACATTTGGATTAATCTAGAGAAAACAGACACCTCCATTACCATTATTTTTAAAGATACAGGGATAGGAATATCCCAAGAAGCTGTCAGCCAGATATTTGACCGTTTCTACCGGGTTGATTCAGCAAGGAAAAAAGATGGAACTGGACTTGGTTTATCCATCGTTAAACAAATTATTGATTTACACGGGGGAGAAATTACGGTTGACAGTATGGTTGGTGCAGGAACGACCTTCACCCTTCGTCTACCGTATAAATAGAATATTGGGGGAAATGAAAATGGAACAAACATGGAGTATTCGCTTAATCCGATTTGCTGCTATATTTGGTTTGATTGGAACCTTTTTAGGTGCACAGATGTCTGGAAATATGGATTATTCACTAAGACCCATTCACGCACATATTTTGCTGGTAGGATGGCTATCAGTATTTGCATGGGGTATCTTTTATAAGGTGTATACAGTTAAATTCAAAAAGCTTGTAGCGATCCACAGCATTCTGAGTATGATCGGTGCTGTCGGGCTAACCTTAGGGATGTGGATGTACAATATAAATCCCTTTGATTTAAACGAGACCCTTGTAATGGTATTCTTTATCGTTGGTGGAACCTTACTGTTACTGGCTTTTTTCTTATTTGTCATCATCACTTTCCTCATTGAAAAGCCGGGAAAACAGCAATAACCAGAAGAAACTCCCTTCTAGTATGTGAAGGGAGTTTTTTATTACCAATAATTAAAATTTGCATGACACCCTACATGATTTCCCATTTCTTATGATTAGCGACTTCTAAGAGCCGAGGTTCAGGGTTAACCGCAACAGGATGACCCACTAACTCAAGCACATTTAAATCGGTATAACTATCCCCATATGCGAAGCTATTATCCCAATCAACCTCTGTATCAGAAAGATGAGCATGGATAAATGCGGTTTTCCGTTCACCATAAATATAATTAATAGGTGCCTTTTTTGGTAGTATTTCATCTGTATAGGGAATACTGCTTCCAATTATAAAATCAAAATTCACATTTTTCGTGACGGAATGTAGCAGCGGTTCATATGCTCCGGAGACCAGCATCGTATAATAACCATCCGATTGGTGTTGCTCTAGTCTATGTAAAACCGATTCACTTAGGTTATGACTCATGACCTCGCCAATTTGATCAAAAAATTGCTCAATTTCCACTTTAGGAGAAGTGCCAAAAGCAGAAATATAGCTCCACATTGAATACTCTTTAAATTTCTGTTCAGGGTAAAGCTTACATTTATAGGCAGCATATACAGGTAAAATCCTTAGGAAGAAGTTCCGATACTTCTGAAAATGAACAGGATGATTCTTCAAATGACCCATTAATAGCGGGAAAGTCTCCTTAGGAAATAACGTTGTTACATCACCAACAGGACTTTGTCTAATCGAAAGCCTACTAGCTTAATCTTCCCTTGGACAACCTATTCCCATGCAAAAGGGAACGATTCTCTCTATATCGTTCCCTCCGCCCACTCCCGGTTCACTTTAAAAGCTCTTCAATTTCCTCAATAGCACCATTCAACCGTGCTTCATAATCTCCACTCAAAACCTTATATTCTATTTGATGCATATTTAGTAATCTTTTTAAATCCTGATTGTTTTTGTCCCTAACTTCTTCTTCTCCATGCGCCCTCAGTCCATCATTTACCCACTCCACATCAGGTTCCAGGTAAAGCCAAAGATCGTAGTCTTGCAGGCTAGCGATTTCATCTAGGACGGTTTGATGCTCATTATTGTATAAATTTGAATAAAATTGGGTCACGATGGCTTCCGTATCTATAAACACTAGCTTATTTGCCTTTTCAATTGCCTTTATTTCCTCCATCTTATGGCCATAAGCAATTTTTAGATAATCTTCCTTTTGAATGATGCCTTCACAGCCGCCTATTTCTTCACACACCAATCGGCCATACTCTTCTACATAGGTTGTGTTATAGATTTTAGCAAGGTTTCTCGTTAGGGTAGATTTTCCACAGCTTTCTGTCCCGACCAAAACAATTTTTTTTATAAAATAGGGTTTAACAAAATCAGGGATGAACGCCCAATGCTGAAATACCCCTTTCGCACGAATGGCCGTAGCCGAGATGTTTACATGTGAGCGATTCGGATCAATTAGAACGTGCTGGGAATCTGGATAAAGTTCCTTAAATATATCGTTATACCCACGCTCTGAACTAAACACAGTCGTAATCGGCTTTCCAATTGCCCTTTTAATAAGCTGGGCTCCTTCTTCCCAATCGTAATGATCGTTATCCTGATCATCTTCAATCGCGATTACTCTCACATTTGGCATATCCTTCGTTAACTGAGATAGCCAGCGCAAACGAATTTGCGGCGATATATACTCCATTTCCGTACCTTGACATAATTCCTTATCACGAATTTCACTATGCGAAAGCACAACATACAGCTCATCAACGGCTGATGATGCATGAACAATGGCATACACATGACCAAGATGGAGGGGAAGAAACTTACCACCAATAAAACCAACACTCATTTATCTCACCTCCTCCATTTGTTTTACATGCATCTTGCGCCAGTTTAGGTATCCGTAAATGCTGTTAACCAGGAAGGCAGACCACATGACTAACATCGAGAAATCATTCCCACCTTGAGAGAGTAGTACACTTAACCAGAGGAATATCGATAAAACATTTACTGCTATCCAAAGTAGCCATTGCTCCGTCAATCGTTTTAACATCATGATTTGCGCGGCAATCGACAATACATTTGTTGCAGAATCCGTCCAAACATTGTTTCCGCCTAAATATTTCAGGAAGAACCCATAGCCAATCGTAAGAATGAAAATGGTTAGTAGTGTATAAAGCCAGCCCATTTTTGAAAGACTTTTTACCTTGACATCTTCCCCTTTTACACCACGTTCGGTTTTGTTTTTCCTCCAAAGATAAATCCCGATGAATTGTATCGGAAAGTAAAACAGCGCATTTAACATGGCCTCACCATACAGTCCATAGCCATATGCAATATAAGCATAAGTTAAGGTTTGGATAATCCCAAAGTAATAGTTTGATATTTTCCCCTTTGCCACTAATACCACGCACAGCATCCCACTAAAAGAGGAAATCAAGCCAATAAGTGAATCTGACCATGCAAAGAAGAGATAAACATTTATCATTGTAAAAGTAAACAGCCAAGCCATTTCAAACCGCGTCCAACTTTTTAGTATCCCCATTTGTATCCTCTCCCCTGTTGTTTTTACCCTTTTAATTTATTTTTATAGACAGAAACAATCGGTTGGAAATCATTAAAACGATAAAGCTGCGCTGGCGTTTTGGAATAACGGTTAGATTTCTTTGGTTTTCCGTTTTCCGCTACTGCTTCAATAAATGGAAGAGTTGGTGCTTTTCTAAAAAAGGCTGCATCTGTTGAGATCGACGGGTCATCCAAAACCGTTAATAAAACACCTTGGAGCTCTGAAAGAACAAATTCTTCGGGTAAAAAATGCTTTGCAAGTGTGGTTAAAGCCATATCCTTTTTAATAAACCATAATGCATCTTCAATGATTGTTCGGTGGTCAAAAGCAAGATTAAGAGCTAAAGCCTCTTCCATTGAAAACAGTTGAATATCAGATGCATCATACGTTGTTTTCCGACTCTTTAAGTCCATTTCATTCGCGATGACGTAATGGGCATTTGAGATAATCCAACCTCTTTTGTCCCGACTCGGAGAATCATAAACGCCAAAATGTTTGATACGCAGTCCAGCAACTCCTGTTTCCTCGACTAGCTTGCGTTCCGCTGCTTGAAAAGCCGTCTCTTTGGGATGAACAAA
>JAQSXG010000282.1 GCA_029256785.1 Neobacillus sp. | reverse complement strand
AGGAAAATTATTAACCTTAACCTCTGAACAGGCACTCGAGGTTAAATATGCTGAAGGAATTGTCAACAATCTTGATGAATTGCTTGATGAACTCGGATATAGCGAAGCGGATGTACGACCACTTGAAGTAAGCTTTGCAGAAAAAATTGCCCGTTTTATCACCAATCCGTTTGTGTATTCGATTTTACTGACGATCGGTAGCCTAGGTCTTGTGTTGGAATTGTACTCCCCAGGTTTCGGTGTTCCAGGCTTTATGGGCTTGTCAGCTCTACTGCTGTTTTTTTATGGGCATCTGGTAGCGGGGCTTGCGGGGTATGAAACGCTTATCCTGTTTATTGTCGGACTTGGCCTGATCTTATTAGAGTTTTTTATCGCAGGAGGCATTGCCGGCGCCATCGGTTTTGTGGCGATAATTGCAAGTTTCTTTTTTGCCGCAGAAAACGTGGTTGATATGGGAATATCCCTACTCGTGGCCATTTTCGTAACTATCTTAGTGTCTATCTTATTGATGAGAGTGTTTGGTAAAAAGTTGAGTCTATTTAGGAGAATTATTTTATCCGATTCTACCAATACAGAAAGCGGTTATGTTTCTACTATCAATCGAACAGAATTAGTTGGTTTGGAAGGCTATGCGTTAACCGTGCTACGACCATCCGGTACCATCCTTATTGAAAACGAACGGATTGACGCTGTAAGTGAAGGAGCCTATATTGACAAAGGATCCAAGGTAAAAGTAGTTAAGGTAGAAGGAGCGCGAATTGTTGTAAGAGATATCCAATAATACCAGTTGCGGATTAAAAGAAACAAATTGAATTATGATATTCTAAAAAATGCCCGAAGTGACAGTCTACACTTCGGGCATCTCTTTTTGAATTAGATTAAATTATTTAACTCCAACTGCATCAAACGATAGCTTTACGGCTTCTACCTCAGCTGAAGTGGCACCATAAAGATCTGCTGCTGACTGGACCAGAGCTGCTCTTGCCTGGCTGAATGTAGAGGACATCGTAAAATGGACTGTATTCGCGCGGTAATAGATTGCTCCTACTTTTTCATTTCCAATACCCGGAACAGTTACACCATAGTGAGTTCCACCCACAGCTAATAGGTAAGCTGCCTTATTGATAATTCCACTATTAATGTGAACGCCACCGCTATCGCCTGTACCCGTATAGCGTTTTGAGTAATGGTCAGGATCACCATATTTCGTTGGATCACTCATGGAACGAAGGGCATCGCCTGCTTTGGCTGGTGTATAGATATCCTCACCAATCTCATAATCAGGATTATTATTGTTATAATACTCAACGAGTGTACCGAAGATGTCAGACACTGCCTCGTTAAGGGCCCCTGACTCATTTTGATAGATTAAGTCTGAGCTAAAATCCGTTACAGCATGTGTAAGTTCGTGTGCAACGACGTCAAGACCGCCGGATAATGGAATGAATTGGGTACCGTCGCCATCTCCATATACCATTTGGCTTCCATTCCAGAATGCGTTGTTGTAGTTTCTGGAATAGTGGACGGTTGATCGTAATGCTGCACCTTTATTGTCATAGGAATTTCGGGAAAAGACATTTTTATAATAATCAAAGGTTTTACCTGCATAGAAATGTGCATCAACTGCTGCTCTCTCATAGGAACTATTTAAGAGATTATCCACGCTTGTCCATAGTTTACCAGGCAGGCGGGTACGATTTTGAGCATCATACGTATATACGCCGCCTCCTCTTGTCGTATCCTGTAAAGAATAAGTGCCACTAAGAAGATTCAAGTTAAGAGACTTCGTATCTCCTAAGACGCCAGTACCCGTACCAGTTGCAGCCACTTCATGAATGTCATTATATTTATTTAAAATCTTCCCTGTTGATGCTTCAACAAAATAATTGTAGTTTCCTGGTTTTGGAGAAAGAAAGTTTAAGTTTACTAGGTAAGCATAAGTTGCATCATCGCCTTGTGTGTAAACTACTAAATCGGCGGATGGTGCCTTTTCGTATTCAGGTGTATAACCCAAATCGGCCTGTGCGATCAGAATAGCTTTATTCGCATTTACCTTTTTCTCATTTTTAATACCTTTTTTACTATCCAAATTAGGGATGACAGTTCCGGATAATACCGTAAGCGTACCATCTTCCGCGACTAGTGCGGCTTGAGTAGAACCCCATACAGGAACCCCGTTATAGAGCTGCTGCAGGCGAAGGGCAGTACCGCCAAGCTTGTCCTTATTTACAGAAGTAAATTTAAAAGATTCCACCGCCGAATTTGAGCCCAGTTTGTACTTGTCCTTGTTATTGTTCAAATAATCCAGGACAATACTTTCCGCACTCTTTGAAGACGGTTTTGTAAGTTTGCCAGATATGAATTCTGGCGAGCCAACTACCTCATTGTATTTGTAGTTGGACAAAACATTTTTTGGTGCTGCACTTGTTGATGTGGCTGAGAAGGCACTAGAGGCTAAGAGACCAAGTGACAACCCAATCGTTACTACCTTTTTCTTCATATTAATTCCCCCTAATAGTAACAAAGAATATTGTTATGAAAATATAATACCACCTATTTTACAATATTCAAACTATTTTTAAGGTTTGGAATAATTTTATTTTGTAAATGTTATTTTCATAGAAAAAAATCTTAATAGAATTAAATTCCGCCTGCATTTACTCTTGAAAATGAATAGAATACATTAATTTTTATTTATTTAATTGTGGGAGAGGACTTGCCTATGGGGGATGAGCAAAAAACTCCTTTCCCGTCCCACATGTACGAGCATTTTCGTGACAGGCACCATCCAATATTCCGGAACCATCATCATTGAAGACGAACGGATTGACGCCGTAAGTGAAGGAGCCTATATTGACAAAGGGTCCAACGTAAAAGTTGTAAAGGTAGAGGGGGTTCGAATTGTTGTCAGAGCTGTAACTAATTTGGATAAATAGTCGGTGTGGTTTTTGTACAGGGTTGGTTACTTTGCTTTAATAAAAAGTAGAGTAACCAGCCAAGGAAAAATAAGCGGAGAATTTCCGGCTATTTACTAAATGGAGCTCGTTTCGTGGAATATAAGCGGAGATTTTCCGATTAGCCTATACAAAATCGCCCATTTTTCTGTTTTTTATCAAAATAGGCGGAATCTCTCCGTCTATTTGGGCTATTTTTAATGCTATTTACCAAATAAGCGGAATTCCTCCGACTAAATATATTAAGATTACTAAAATCAATATTAACCTATAAAATAGCCTTTATAAATAGAAGAGTAACCGACCAGTGTAACTTCACTTATTGAGTGACTGTCACAACCGGGGTTTTGAGGTATAATGGTTAGTTGAAAAGAAAAAAGTGAATGATAATGAAAACAACTAGAATTTTGGAGGAAAAACCAATGAAATTTCCAAATGATGCGGATGGAGAAGCATTACATAGCCTATATAAAGATGGTGTAAATTTTAAAAAGCCACAACCAGTGGACTTTTTTGTAGCCGTACCGAATAAAGCAACAGGTGAAAAATTAACGCAGGTTCTAAAAGAAGAAGGATTCAATTGTTTCTTAGACCAAGACGACGAAACAGAAGAGTGGGCCTGTTGTTGCACGAAAAGGATGTTATTAAATTATAATGCTCTAATAAAAGTACAGAATCAATTAGATACCTTAAGTAAACCACATGGTGGTTATTCTGACGGGTGGGGCGTTTTTGTAGATTGAAATGATGAGGGAACCTTAAAGTAAAAGCAAAAAGTGTTAGAGAAGTAAGTATTAATCTCTGACACTTTTTATTTTTTACCATTGCAATAATCATCAATCACACCAACATTCTTTTAGTATCCGTTTTATGTATTTCCGGATCTATTATTCGGTGTTCGAAAGGACTCTCATTGATGGCAAATACTATAGTAATATCGGTTTCAGAAAATTTAAGTAAGCGTTTTCATGAAATTTTAAGAAATTGTCCCTCTTCGTAAGAGTTCCCCCACTGCATGGGTACGGTTGTGAGCGCCGAGTTTTTTAATCGCTGATTTCACATATTGCTTGACTGTTAGTTCGCTAATATCCATTGCGAATGCCATTTCTTTCACGCTTTCTCCCCATGATATTTTTCTCATTACTTCTAACTCTCTTTTACTAAGGTGGGCTGTTTCTTTTAAACTATCGGTCTTCTCCATATATCTTCCAACCAATCTTCCAAAGTCAGTGAGAGAGGAGAGGGTTCGTTCGTCGATTACTGTCGCTTTGGTAAATTCCGTTGAACAAATATATCCGATAACAACTGAACTAAAACAAATCGGGATAACTGCGAGGGAATTTACATTCGATGTAAGGATATATTTACTGCTGGTTTGTTTTAAGAATTCCATTCCTGAACAATACTTGGCTCTTCGTTCTAGGATTGCTGAGTGGATTATAGGTAGGGTACGAATATTGTCGCGGATTTCGTTAATATAAATGATCCCAGTTGAATTTAACATGATAATTCCTTCGCCGAGATATCCTAATGGTGAATATCTGAATAAGTAAGCATTTTGAACAGGGTAGAGAGACATGTACACTTCTAGTATTTTATACAATTTTTCCTCATGACTAGTTGTTACCTCAAGCTGTGCAATCTTTTCCATCAAGGTATAGTGGGATGGCAAATTATCATCTCCTTTTGGGGGATTGGACATGCACTTAATTAGGAATATTCAAATTATACAAAAAATTATAACATTTAGATAGTGCTAAATGGTGCTTATCCTTATAAAGGATGAATTTTTTTAAAAAAGGCTCTGTTAAAGGATTCTGTTGATTTTGAACCTGTTGATTGGAGCGAAAGGCGCTCGACTCCTGCGGGATGAAGGAGTTGAGTGAGACCCCACAGGTGCGAAGCTGTAATAGGCTCACGGGCGACCCCGCGGAAAGCGTAGCGCCTGTAGCGCAAATCAACAGCCTAGTTTAACAGAGCCTTAAAAAAAGAAAGGGAGATGACAATGGCTAATTTAAAACCACAGTCTCAGTTGTATTTAGAAGCATTCAAACAAATGCCGGCACTTGCTTCATTAGACGCACAAACAGTAAGGGATATGTTTGCAATGGCACCACCTGTTGAGGTAGAACTTGCGCCACTTGCAAAGATAGAAGATCGACTCATACCTGTAGAGGATGCCGAAATTAACGTACGTATTTATACCCCAGAAGGTCAAGGTCCATTTCCAATCTTTGTTTATTACCATGGCGGTGGTTGGGTATTAGGTGATATTCCTATTTCGGATGCGAGCTGCAGAATGCTAGCGAACAAAACGGAGAGAATTGTTGTATCGGTAGATTACCGACTTGCTCCCGAATATAAGTTCCCTGTGCCTGTCGAGGATTCCTATGCTGCATTAAAATGGGTGAGTGAAAATGCTGAGTTATTAAATGGAAACGCTTCCAATATTGTGGTTGGTGGAGATAGTGCTGGTGGAAATCTTGCTGTGGCAATGACTTTAAAGTCTAGAGATGAAAACGGACCACCCATTGCTGGCCAGGTACTAATTTATCCTGTAACCGCATTAAGCTATGATTCCCAATCATATCAGGACTTCCAAGTAGGTTTTGGTTTAGATAGAGACCTGATGATTTGGTTTGGCAATTATTATATACGCAATGATGAGGATGCAAAAAATATTCTTGTTGCTCCCATTTTGGCTGATGACTTAAGTAATCTCCCACCAGCCTATGTTCTTACATCCGAGTTTGATGTGTTACGTGATGAAGGTGAAGCATATGCAGAGCTTCTTAAGGAGGCTGGAGTTACGGTTGAAACTTCACGTGAGGAAGGATTAATTCACGGATTCTTTACCAATATGGCGGTTTTCCCTGATGATATTAAAGGGGCAATCGATAAGTTTGCCACGTTTTTAACTAAAATAGATAAAGAGGTAAGTAGAGTCTAATTTTCATAGAAGATAGTTCTGGACCTTATTATAAGGAGGGATTGCTTTTGACATCTACACATGAGAATAGTCAAACAGAGAGTTTTGATGCTGTTGTCATTGGTGCAGGCTTTTCAGGATTGTATATGCTTCATCGCTTACGTGAAGCTGGTTTTTCGACTCGTGTTTATGAGGCGGCCGATGGTGTTGGTGGTACATGGTATTGGAACCGCTATCCTGGCGCACGCTGTGACTCTGAAAGTATCTACTATAATTATACCTTTTCTGAAGAGCTTTATCGCGAGTGGTCCTGGTCCTCTAGGTATCCCGAGCAGCCAGAGATATTAAAATATCTAAATTTTGTAGCTGATAAGTTTGACTTAAGAACGGACATTAAGTTTATGACCCGTGTTAATTCAGCGCATTATGACGAAGAGAACAAGCTAT
>JAQSXG010000281.1 GCA_029256785.1 Neobacillus sp. | reverse complement strand
TCAACTGTCCAGTGACCTCGAACCTGTTCAGTGTTAATACCACGCGCCGCCATTTTAGCGTGTACCACACCAGCGTGACAGCTTATACAAGGAACACCTTCTTCAATATGACCTTTATGGTTAACGATTAAGTCTTTCGATGCGGTAACAAGACGGTTCTTCGAGTGACATTGTAAGCAGTTTTCATCTGCAACTGCCTCGTGCTCGGTTTGAACAATTTGTTCTGGTATACCCATCACATGGTGATAAACTTCTTTTAATGAAATCACTTTATGGGTCATCATATTGATGAATCCAGGTTTGATATGACACTGGACACAGGTGATTTCGCTGTGAGCGCTTGCGGTATGTGTTGTAACTTCAGGCGCCATCTCGTGACAGTTCGAACAAAAGGTCGGAGAGTTTGTAAAGGAGATCACTCCATAACCGCCACCAAAAATTACGATAAATGCAACAAGTGATGCAAATAATAATTTCCACCGGTTAATTGGATCCTTCCAATTTATATTTTTGATTTTTTGCCAAAGGCCAGATTTCTTTTTTTTCTCTTTAGATTCGGGTTCTGTCTCTTTATTTTTCTTTCCCCAAAAGGCCACTTAACTCACCCTTCCCATTTAAATTTTTCTCTCTATTTATTTTTCATATTAACCTCTCTAATGGTAGTATCTAACATTGTGAGTGTATTTTCCAATGTACAATTTGTGAATAATCTATCATTGAACATCTAAACAGGGTTTTAACTGAAAACAACGTAAAAACATTGTAAATCCAACGACTAGTTAACATTATTCGCATAGTGATAAGTTGTATAAAAACTAATATTTATACATTTTAATACCTTAATATACAGACCATCGTTACTCAAAGGACACTTACTAGGATAAAAGTGTTTAACATGCTTTTACCATTTTTGAAAAGGAGAAAATTAATTCTGTAAATGTGGCTATAACGGTAACAATGTTGTCACTAAGGTAGTGGAAGTGGTAATATTAAAAGGGAAATTATCGAAAGATTTAAAAGGGTTTTTTACTTAGATTGTATATTTGTAAAATTTTGAAAAAAAGGAGCGTTTCATCATATTATGGGGATTTTAAATAAAGTGTTTGACTTAAATAAGCGCGAACTAAAGCGGTTAGACAAGCTAGCAAAACAAATTGACTCGCTTGCTGCCAATACAGAAAAGCTAACTGATGATCAGCTTCGTGAAAAAACAGAGGAATTCAAGCTTCGCTATCAAAAAGGCGAAACGCTTGATGATTTACTAGTTGAATCCTTTGCAGTGGTTCGTGAAGGTGCTCGCCGTGTACTTGGTTTATATCCTTATCATGTTCAGCTAATGGGGGGTATTTCACTCCATGAAGGGAATATTTCGGAGATGAAAACCGGGGAAGGTAAAACGTTAACTTCTACGATGCCTGTCTACCTGAACGCTATTTCAGGAAAAGGTGTACATGTTGTTACTGTCAACGAATACTTAGTTAGCCGTGATGCGACGGAAATGGGTGAGCTTTATCAATTCCTCGGACTTACTGTAGGGCTGAATTTAAATAGCATGTCAAAGGAAGAAAAGCAAGAAGCCTATGCTTGTGATATTACATACTCTACTAATAACGAGTTGGGCTTTGATTACCTACGGGATAACATGGTTCTTTATAAAGAGCAAAAAGTTCAACGTCCACTTTATTTTGCAGTTATCGATGAAGTTGACTCCATCTTAATTGATGAAGCTCGTACACCGCTAATTATCTCTGGCTCGGCTCAAAAATCTGCCGTCCTTTATATTCAAGCAAATGCCTTTGTTCGGACCCTTACAAAGGATAAAGATTTTACCTATGATGAAAAAACAAAAGGCGTCATGCTTACTGAAGAAGGAATTAGCAAGGCTGAAAGTGCCTTTAATATTGAGAACCTGTTTGATATGTCACATGTAACTCTAAACCATCATATTAACCAGGCATTAAAAGCCAATGTTAGTATGCATTTAGATGTCGACTATGTGGTCCAAGAAGGCGAAATTATCATTGTTGACCAGTTTACTGGCCGTTTAATGAAGGGTCGCCGTTATAGTGAGGGCTTGCACCAGGCAATTGAAGCAAAAGAAGGGCTTGAAGTTCAAAACGAAAGCATGACCATGGCTACAATTACATTCCAAAACTATTTTAGGATGTATGAGAAGCTTTCAGGTATGACGGGTACGGCGAAAACGGAAGAAGAAGAATTCCGTAACATCTATAATATGAATGTTATCGTCATTCCAACGAATAGGCCGATTGCTCGTGATGACCGTGCCGATTTAATTTACTCTTCAATGGACGGTAAGTTCAGGGCAGTGGTCGAGGATATTGCGGAACGAAACAAAAAAGGACAGCCTGTTCTTGTTGGTACTGTTGCAATCGAGACATCCGAGCTAATTTCCAAATATTTGTCGAAAAAGGGAATTAAACATAATGTATTGAATGCAAAGAACCATGAACGTGAAGCCGAGATTATTGCTGAAGCAGGTCACAAAGGATCTGTTACAATCGCAACAAACATGGCTGGCCGTGGTACCGATATCAAGCTTGGCGAAGGTGTTGTTGACGTAGGCGGTCTTGCTGTTATTGGAACCGAGCGTCATGAAAGTCGACGCATCGATAACCAGCTCCGTGGACGTTCTGGTCGTCAGGGAGATCCTGGGGTTACTCAATTCTATCTATCAATGGAAGATGAACTGATGCGCCGCTTCGGTTCTGACAATATGAAATCAATGATGGAACGTCTTGGCATGGATGATACCCAGCCAATTCAAAGTAAAATGGTATCAAGAGCAGTTGAATCTGCTCAAAAACGTGTAGAGGGCAATAACTTTGATGCCCGTAAACAGCTCCTGCAATATGACGATGTTCTTCGTCAACAGCGTGAAATTATCTACACCCAGCGTGACGAGGTGCTCGAGTCTGATAACTTACGTGATATTGTTCAAAAAATGATTTTCACAACGATAGAGCGCAATGTTGAGGCACATACACCTAGACATGAGGACGAAGAGGCATGGAATTTGCAAGGGATTATTGATTATGTAAGTGCTACTCTTCTTCGCGAGGGCGACATTACAATTGAAGCAATCAAAGGAAAAGAGCCTGAAGAAATTACTGAGGTTATCTTTGCAAAGGTTAAAGAGGCGTACGCTGAAAAAGAACAAATTCTTTCTGAAGAGCAAATGCGCGAATTCGAAAAGGTAATTATGCTTCGTGCGGTTGATTCAAAATGGATTGATCATATTGATGCAATGGATCAGCTTCGTCAAGGTATCCACCTTCGTGCATACGGTCAAATTGATCCGTTGCGTGAGTATCAGGCAGAAGGCTTCGCCATGTTTGACGCAATGATTCAATCGATAGAAGAAGAAGCTGCCATGTACATTATGAAGGCGGAAATCCGCAATAATCTTGAGCGTCAAGAGGTAGCGAAGGGTCAAGCGGTTAACCCGAAAGAAGATGGCGAACCCGTAAAGAAAAAGCCAAAAGTAAATCAAATAAATATCGGCCGTAATGATCCTTGTATTTGTGGTAGCGGCAAAAAATACAAAAACTGCTGTGGTGCAGCGAAATAGTTTTTGTTAGAGATATCTGTGATCACACAGGTATCTCTTTTTTTGTACTTGCATAAAGCAAAATAAAAAAACGAGAGGGCTATCCTCTCGCTTCTAACCAATCCTTCAGTCCCTTAATATTCCTCCATAATTGAAGGTGGGCATCAACATAGATGATTGCTTCATTTTCATCTCCCATACCATAGTAATCCGGTAATTGTTTAGGGATTCGCTTCCTGCCAGTTAATAGAGCAATGACATGCCTATTTTCCTTCTTTGCCTCTTTTAGTAATTTTGTTGATTTTGGTGTAAATCCATTTTTCACTAACTCGAGCAACAGCTTATTATATACACCATGTGCCCCGCCTTCTTCAAACTGTTTCAATAATTTTTCTGCCTTATTTATCTCCATCTGTTCCAGGTAGGCTGGAAACAATGAATACCGGACACCTTGGTTATCCATTGCATTAAGTTCGAGAATCTCTTCATATTGTTTAATCGCTTCATCTACTTCTCCTAATTGGTGAAGTGCTTCCGCATAGTTTACTTTGGCTCGTATATAGGGTCTTGTTTCAATTAATCCCCAAAAGTGCCCTTTATTTTCTTTAAAAAAGGCTGCTCCAAGTTCCTTCTCACCGGCCTTCATCCCTTTTTCATACATTTCTGCAGCTTTCTTCAGGCTACCTTCATTTTCAGCAAGCAGAACATACGCATCAACACAATTAGGGTCCAACTTTAGCGCTTCCTTAGCAAGCTTGTAGCGCTGTAGTCCCTCTATTTCAAAGGCATCATAAATCTTCTGTTGTGCACGTTCTTTCAAGGTCATTGCTGTTTTTCTAGGCGATGGTGAGTTTATCCGCTTATTCATAAATTCATTGACTTCATCAATACTTTCAAAGTTTTGCTCCTGAAGTTCTGCCATTGTCTCTTGAAGAATCCGTTCGGTTTCCAGCGGTCCCTTATGCCCAGCCTTAAACTGGACCATTGGAGCCATGCTTTCTTCTGCTGGCATTACACCATTCCCATAAATCATTTCCATTAGTTCGGTTAATTCATGTTCTAATGTATCCTCTATTTCACGATAAATGGATGACACGGTTCCTACTGAGACCTGATATAGTTCTGCAACCTCTTTTTGCGTATACTCCTTTACCACGGGTGCAATGGTTGATAGTAGATAGTGAAGGGCCGCAACATACACCATTGGATTTTTAATTCGTTTCTGTCTTTTTTCGCAGAACATGGACCAAAGCAACACACCAGTTTGAACAACTAATTCCGCTTCACCTTGTGAGTTTAATTCCTCTTGGAAAAGTTCAGCCACTTCTTTATAGATTGGTGCTGGCCATTCAATCGTGTCGATTGTTTTTTCTGATCCAAGCATTGGCAGGTCGTGGAGTATCTGAACAAAGAAATCCGTATAATACTCCGCCGGTGAGTCATAGCCATATTCAAGACTGCTATCGATAATAAATTCACTTGCATGTTCTGACTGTAGCTGTGGCAGATCAAAGGCCGTCGGATAAAAGAGATAATTTTGCTCATAAGGTACAATCACCCCAACGAAAAAACACCCCTTTTCAATCTCGATTGACTTATTTACAACAAAAGCAGTTAGCACTTCCGATGTTAGCCCATCTTCAACAATCAGCTTATTATTTTCAATCTCAAGAACCTTCCCAGCTATCGTACGTGCATCCGTCCATGTTTTTAAAATTTCTCTCAGCTTTGGACGCCTAATCTTTGCACTTTCGGTTTCAATAAATTTTTCTAGGATTGTCTCTCCATCCTCAAGTGGCTCAAACAGGATGAACCATATAGCATGCATGAGCTCATAAAATTGCCTTTCCTGCTCCTGGGCAATCATAAGGTGTTCTTCATAATCTAAAAAGTCCTCTTGTAACTCGTCCCCAAAGTACTGCCCAGCAAATTGGAGGATTTGCCTTTGGAGGTCATCAATTTCACTTTCAAGCATATGGGTGATGGAAATTATCTCTTTTGCCCCGCAGCATTTTTTATACTTTTTCCCGCTTCCGCATGGACAAGGATTATTCCTGCCAATTGACTCGTTCAAACTCGATCGCCCCCTAAATATTCTGGTTTCTACTATGTATAAATTTCTAGTCTTATTTTTTCATTGGCTTATACCATTTCAATATAATAGTACCATTTTTAACTCTTCCATATTTAATATACCTTAGGTTTTTAGTAATGTAACTAAGTTTGGTCAGATAAAAAAGTACCCTCCTTTTTACCGGAGGGTACTCGTTAATTTATTTATTGTTATTCATATATTCAAGAATTTCTAGATCAATTACTCCCGTTTCTTGCTCCCGCATTTCAAAGTTTTCTGTATGAATAAAAGCGGTTAATGCTTTATCAATTTCCTCTTCACTGACAGTCTTGTCACTGATATATCCATAGTTTACCAAATTCTCTACCAATTCGTCTTTGACCTTTCCTTCAATTGCTACTACCCGTTCCGGTTTGGAAGGAGCAAAGTACAGTTGCTGTAGTTGATAAATACGTATTAACTCTTTGATGGGGTCCGGATGGTCGTCCACACGTAAATCAATATACCGATCATTAAAGCCGCCATAACCACCATTCTCTTTTACAATATAAACGGCAGCTGACTGTTTTCCCCTGCTGTCTCCACCTGCTTCCTGACCTGCATCTAATGCAGCCAATAATCGCTCAGCTAGCGAACCATTCGATTCTTTAAAAACCTGTGCCATGGAATCAACTGTCTTTTCGTCA
>JAQSXG010000280.1 GCA_029256785.1 Neobacillus sp. | reverse complement strand
TGGTCTTTTAGTATGTTGCTTAATTCATCTAATGCCAGTTTCCCTAAATCACGTGACCGATCATATAACTTCTCCGTCTCCATGATTTCGAGATTTTTCAGCGCTAAGGCACAGGCGGCTGGATTTCCGCCAAACGTATTCACATGACGGAAATAATCATATTCCTCCGTCCCTTTAAAGGCTTCATAAATATCTCTGCGGACGGCAGTCGCTGACAACGGTAAGTAAGCACTCGTAATCCCCTTTGCCATCGTGATAATATCTGGTTTCACATCATAATTCATAAACCCGAATGGTTTGCCTGTGCGTCCGAAACCACATATTACTTCATCAACAATAAGTAGCGCACCATGCTTTTCACAAACCTCTTTCGCTGCTTTCATATAGCCATCAGGAGCTACTAAGATTCCCCCTCCAGTGATGATCGGTTCCATAATCATCGCGGCAATGGTTTCACTTAATTCCCAGGTCATCAGCCGATCAATATCCTTTACAGAGGACAATTCTTTTGGATCACTTACATTCGTATCATCACGGTAGGAATCGGGTGGGGCAACATGCAGGAAACCAGGTGCCAACGGTTCGTATTTATACTTCCTTTGTGCTTGCCCCGTAGCTGCTAGCGCCGCAGCTGAGTTTCCGTGGTAACCGCGGTAACGTGAAACAATCTTGTATCGGCTATGTTCACCTTTTTGCTGGTGGTATTGGCGAACAATTTTGAAAGCCGTTTCGTTTGCTTCTGAGCCACTATTGGAGAAGAAAATCACATATTCATCACCAAGCATCTCATTTAATTTTTCAGCGAGTTTAATCGCTGGAGTATGACTTTGGGTCAAAGGAAAATAAGCCATTTCCTTTAATTGCTCATAGGCAGCGTCAGCGAGTTCGGTTCTACCGTAACCAACATTCACACACCACAATCCAGCCATTGCATCTAAATAACGATTCCCGTCGGCATCAGTTATCCAAGACCCTTCCGCCTTAGTAGCGACGATCGTTGCCTTTGGATTATATGGCTTCATCGAATGCCAGAGAAACTTTTCATCCTGTTCTAATAGATTTTCCTGCGAACGACTTGTTTGGACCATTCCCATTCACCCCTTCATTCATTCCTATGCATCAAATCGAGAGGTAATCATTTTTTTGCGGGTAAAAAAGTTTAAACCATCTTTCCCGTTTACATGAAGATCACCGTAGAAGGAATCCTTCCAGCCTGAGAAGGGAAAGAATGCCATTGTGGCTGGCACACCGACGTTGATGCCAAGCATACCTGCATCAGCTTCTTCACGGAACTGACGAATCGCTTTCGCGTTGTTCGTATAGATCGTAGCACCGTTTCCATACCTTGATTTTCTAATATACTCTAGTCCTTCATCTAAATCGGCTGC
Organism: Neobacillus sp.; assembly: GCA_029256785.1. GTDB lineage: Bacteria > Bacillota > Bacilli > Bacillales > Cytobacillaceae > Neobacillus. Next base: position 4,976 of record JAQSXG010000280.1, on the reverse strand, counting down.
CCTTAATAGACTTAGAACAGGGGCAAAGATTTCTTCCTTAGCAATTGTCATATCAGGACGAACATGGTCAAATATAGTAGCTCCAAGGAAGTTCCCATTTGGATTATCTTCCATTTCCTTCCGACCATCGCGCAGTAATTCCGCACCTTCTGCAATGCCTTTTTCAATATAGCCTAGAGCTTTTTCCCGATGTTCCTTGCGGATAACCGGTGTTAATAACACCTCATCATCCATCCCATTTCCAATTATTAATTCATCCGCTTTCTGCTTTACTGCCTTAACGAAAGGTTCGTTATCACCCACAACAACTACCGCACTGCAGGCCATACAGCGTTGTCCGGCACTTCCAAAGGTAGAGCTAATCACATGCTGGACGGCCTTTTCGATATCCGCATCAGGCATGACAATATGATGGTTTTTTGCACCGGAAAGGGCTTGAACTCGTTTCCCTTTCGCAGCCGCACGTTCGTACACGTACTTGGCAACAGGCTGAGAGCCTACAAATGAGATGGCAGCAATGTCCTCGTGATCCAGCAAGCCATTTACAACATCATGAGCACCATGAACAACATTCAATACGCCTGGAGGAGCTCCAGCTTCCAGGAACAACTCTGCTAATCGATTGGCCAAAATCGGTGTTCGTTCAGATGGCTTTAACACAAATGTATTCCCGCATGCAACAGCTAAAGGGAACATCCATAGCGGAACCATCATTGGAAAGTTAAACGGTGTAATCCCGCCAACAACACCTAACGGATAACGAAACATTTCAGAATCAATGTCTTCGGCAATTCCCGATAATGTCTCCCCCATCATTAAGGTCGGTGCTCCCGAGGCAAATTCTACACATTCAATCCCCCGTTGCACCTCCCCATATGCTTCCTTGTAAGCCTTACCATTTTCCTCGACAATTAGCTGTGCTAATTTTTCATGATTTTCTATTAACAGATAGTGATATTTAAACAGAATTCTTGCACGTTTTGGCACCGGAACCTTTTTCCACTTTGCAAAAGCTTCCTTTGCAGCTGCCACCGCAAGATCTACATCTTCCCTAGATGATATTGGAACTTTGGTCAATAACTGGTTAGTCGCTGGATTAGGCACATCAAGGGTCTTCCCACTAGTTGAACTGACCCATGCACCATTAATAAAATTCTTCAGAACCGTTGTTTCACTTTTTATTACGCTCATCATTTGACCTCCCTTTTCTCCATAAAACTAGATAAGTTAATTATCGCTTAATTTTAAAAGGCTTTCATTAGACAGACCGTAAAACGACAAACAGTATTTCCTCCACAGGATGAACATCAACGATTATTCTTTTACACGTACCTTTTGTTCCTGCCTGAGTAAGGCAGGTGTGGAATAATCGGTTATTAGTAACATAAATTCAAGCGCTACCCGTTTTTCATGCTCCATAAAATCTTTTCCGAGTAGGTTTTCAATTTTTTGCAGCCGGTGATAAAGGGTTTGCCTGACAATAAAAAGCTTATTGGCTGTTTCTTGTTTCGAGCCATTACACTCTAAATACATTTTTAACGTCTCTAGGAGCTTGCCATTATACTTTTGATCGTTATCAATTAACGGCTGAAGATACTCGGAGACAAGTTCCTGTAAATCGATATGCTTACTCATTTGTGAAATGAGACGATATAAATGTAAATCTTCATAAAAGTGATAGGTTTCTTTTTTAGTCATTTCTTGTTGGATGCGAAGTGTCTCTTTTGCTGTTTGATAGCTTTTATGTACATCCGTTAATCGATTAATAAACTTCCCGGCAGCAATAAGTATCTTTGAAGAATTTTTCTTCCTCATAAATGTTGATGCCTTGATTTCATCAATTGCTTTGATCATTCGGTCCTTCATATTCTTCTTTGAACGCTGATTTAGTAGAATGAAAATTATTTCATTTCGCTTCTCAACAGAAAAAACGGCAAAACCATGCTGTTCGAAAACGGACCGGAATAATAGTTTGATATACGTGACATCCTGGTTTGATTTCTCTTTAAATGACAGTAGCTTTGTAAGTAAAACGACAGCCTCAGCTGTATTGGGTTTGATTCCATAATCAGTTAAGTATTCAGAAATACTGTCTAGAGAATGTTCACCTGCAAACCAACCATGAAGCCATTCAAATTCTTCTACTCTCTTCTTTTCCTCAACATATAAATCTCTCAATAAATGTTGTGCTAATGCCGTGGAGGTTCGATCGAGAATCAAAAGATCAAATTCACTAATCGCGATTTCCCTAGAGTAAATGGTCAATTCTGCATATTCAGTTCCAAACAGGTTGATAGGTGAAAAAGCAAAGTGATCATTTTCCCCTAGTTTCGCCTCCTCTAGCTCCTGAAGGATACTCGTTTGTTCTAAAGCACTTATTTCTGGAATGAATTCATATTCCTGAGCTTTTAAACGAAAGATAATTTGTACTTCTAACGCTGAAAAAATAAATTGGAGGATATCTTCATAAGATTCAATCGTTAGTAGCTGTTTGTTTAAGCTTTGTGAATAGTTTTCTAGCTCAGTAATTTTCTGGTATTGGCGGTTAATAATTAGGGAGTGGATATCCTGTGTGATTTCAACAAAAGGAACTTGCTTGTGAAAGACAATAATCGGAAAATGATGTTCATCGGCAATCGCTATAACTTCTTCTGGAATTTCTGACATATACGTCCCAATCTCAAGGCAAAGTCCTGCAGCCTGATGTTCAATTAATTGCCCAATAATAGAAATGAATAGCTCGTTGTCATCCTTCCATGTTACTCCAGTCGATAGGATTAGCTCATCACCGTTTAGGAGATTCCGAATATTCGTTACCTCGACGACATGAACCCATTTAACTATTCGCTTGATCCCTTCAACACCAGCGATAACGACTGCTTTGTCAAAGTGGTTTCTGTTTAATATATCAGCAACCTTTAATTGTAAAAGTTCTTTCATGTTTTAGCTCCCTTGAAAAACATGATTTTAAAAAAAGGATTGGCCAGTATAAACCAATCCTCCTTTAACCATTAAAATCTTTTATGCGTTGAGCTTTTGGTTTATTAGTAGGCTGGAAAAGTATTTTCTGCCGTTTGCGGTACCGATAAGGAGTGTTTCTTTTTCTTTTTTTTCTGGGTGCATAAGTTCAAGTGTGGCACCGTCTAAATGTTCAAGGATACTAGAAATGCGGTAGCCCTTTTGTATAAAATAGTCGATTTTATCTCTTTCATTTAGATATTGCTGATAATCAGACATTCGTATCCTCCTGTCTATTAAACTTTTAACGTACTGGAAGTATCCTCAAAAACTGTTTCACTTTCATCAATGATCCAATCACGTCCAACAGAAATGCCTAAATATTTTTCATCGCTAGGATTTTCGATTTCTGCCTGTGGATATTTAGTAAACCACCAATATTTTGCAAGTACGTAATAAAGAACAGCACCAATGACAAAACCCACTAAAAACCCATATTCCGGTACGAAGTAAGAAGCAGCACCACCTATTATCCATGAAATAAAACCAGCTAGGTTAATGCCTCCCAAATATTTAAATTGACCGTTGTCTTCGTATAGTTCAGGTACATTTACACGTCTTTTACGCAGTAAATAGTAATCCGCAAAAAGGATACCGACAATCGCTGCTAAAATACCACCTACAAAGAGTAAAACCTGAATGATAATATCAAACAATTGCCAAGGTTGTACGACAGTACCTACAATACCTGCTGTAATGACACCTGCCCAAAATGGAAACTTGGGTCCGCCCACATTTGAGAAAATGGTCGCAGCTGGAACGACATTGGCCGCTGTATTTGTTGACCATTGAGCCAAGACAATCATCAACAACAGTATTCCTAAGACAAATCCATTTGCAGACCCTTGAAGCGCAACAATCGGATCGGCATTCAATACCGCCGTATAAGCAACCGCACCAATAATAATCATAAATGTTTGTGTTAAAGGCATGGCCACCATATTTCCGATTAAGGAACCCTTATTTCGTTTAAACCAGTTCTTTTCGTTTAATGGAGCTTTAATGAAACGCGAAATGGTAGGAATGTCGGCACCCAGAGTCGCCCAAAAGCCCATATTACTAAAAATGACAACTAAAAATGCTGTAAATGCTGCACCTCCTGTAACCGGCGATTCCACCCAGCTCCACACATCACGACCGGCAGCCTGAGCCGTATCAGATAAAGAGATATACATCCAAACCGAAATTAAAATAATAATCGGGGCCGCTAAATCTGCAAATCGTTCAATCGACTTTATTCCTAACGCTGTATTGACCAATTGAACGGCAGCGAAGATAAGGTAACAAATAAACCAATTATCAAAATCAAATAACATATTTAAGATTCCATTCATAGCTGTTGATCCAAAGTAAGTATTCACACCGAACCACATGGATGCAGTAATACCACGAGTAACAGAAGGAATATGGGTACCTATCGTGCCAAACGGTGCCCTCATATAGACTGGGAAGGATAAACCATGTTCAATTCCAATATCAGCAATCAGTGAGATGAAAAATCCAATAGCTAGACAGCCAATTACCGTTGCAAGTATAACCATTGGCAGTGGTAAGGAGATCACTCCCGCACCACCGATGGCAAAGGTAGCAAGTACAACAACCATCCCGACCCACATGAATGAAAATCCTAAGGAGGAGATTTTTCTATCCTTTTGTTGAATCGGTAATAAATCAGATGACTTTAAATGGCTTCTTTTCATATGAACACTCCTTTTTCGGTTTAATTAATTAGAATTTATTTCCCAAAAATCCAAATAACCGACAGCAGTAAAATTTTTATAAAAAAATGCTTGGTAGGAGTAGTTCAAGTATGAATTTATGAATAGTGCTTTGACTATTAGATCGATAAGGTTTCACCTTGGGTTAAGGCAGTATTCTTGCTGTATTTTGCTCGCTTTAAATACTGACCGGTACCAGGTTTCCCTACAAATTGCTTGTCACGGACCACAAATTCACCA